>NZ_JBLVOL010000137.1:0-16987 GCF_053543755.1 Achromobacter semiaridum
CCGGCGCCGGGGCCGGTGCGGCAGCCGGCGGCGCGGCGGGTGCCGGCGCGGCAAGCAACGGGGGTCTGCTGGGCGGTCTGCTGGGTGGGGTTACCAGCAGCTTGAACGGCGGTTCAACGGCGGGCGGCACCTCGGGTGGCGCTGCCAACGGCGGATTGCTGGGCGGTTTGCTCGGCGGTCTGGCCAAAAAGTAAACAACTGATCCGCCTAGGAGCGAAATCATGCTGCAACAAGAAACGATCGCCCACCATGAGCATGTGACCGTGATGCCAGAATCCCGCACGAATGAATTGCGACCGGGCATGCTCGACGATATCGCCCTGATGTTGGGACGACAGTTCTCGGTGTACAACGCCGCGTGCCAGTCGGCCCTGGCGGACAAGCTGGGCATCCCCCTGGCGGATCTGAAAGCGCTGGAACTGGTGATGGAGTTCGACGCCTTGCCCACCGGGCAACTGGCTCAGTTGATGGGAATCAGCTCGGGTGGCGCCACCGCCTTGATCAACCGGCTGGAGGCGGCTGGTTATGTGCAGCGCGGCCGCCACCCGCTGGACCGCCGGATGATCGTGATCCGGCCGGTCGAGGAACAGTGCCAGCACCTGGCGCAGGAGCGCCAGTGGGTCGCCGACGCGGTGATGTTGATGGCGCGACGCTACGACACCGCCGAACTGGAAACCGTGCATGCCTTCCTGGCGCAATGCGTGCGCGCCTTGCGGCACGACACCCTGGTCTGGCTGGAAACGCCGACGTCCCATCACGAGCTTTGACGCGGCGGGCGTCTCACCAGGACGCCACCCCGCCACGCGCCCTGATTCTCCCGGATCAGGGCGCGTTTTTCATGGGCCGAACTGCAAGCGCGGCACGGCCGCAAGCAAACGCTGGGTCAGTGGCTGGCGTGGCGCATGCAGCACGGTATCGGCGTCGCCAAGCTCGACGATGCGTCCGCCGTCCATGACCGCGATGCGGTCGGCCAGATATTCCACCACCCCGAAGTTATGCGTGATGAACAGATAGGCGATGCCCAGCTCGTCCTGGAGTTCACGCAGCAGGTCCAGGATCTGCGCCTGCACCGACACGTCCAGCGCGGACGTGGGTTCGTCGCAGATCAGCACCTTGGGCTCGACGGCAAGCGCCCGCGCGATGGCGATGCGTTGGCGTTGCCCGCCGGAAAATTCGTGCGGGTAGCGCGTTAGCGTGTTGGCCGGCAGGCCGACGCGTTCGATCAACTGCGCGGCATGGGAGGCGCGTGCCTGGGCGCTCATCGAACGCCGTAGCGATGCCAAACCTTCATCCAGGATGTCGCCCACGCGCATGCGCGGGTCCAGCGATGCGTAAGGGTCCTGGAACACGATCTGGATGTCTTGCCGCAGATCGCGCAGCGTGCGGCGGTCGGCCGTCAGCAAGTCCTTGCCTTGCAGCATGGCGCGGCCCGAAATGCGCGCGCCGTCGATCAGGCGCAACAGTGCCTTGCCGGTGGTTGTCTTGCCGCAACCGGACTCGCCCAGCAGGGCCAGCGTCTCGCCCGCGCGCAGCGTAAAGGTAACGCCGTCCACCGCCTTGACCCAGGACACGACACGCCGCAAAGGCCCCTTGCGCACGGGGTAATGCACCTTCAGGTCTTGTACGTCCAGCACCATGTCGCCCGCGTTACCGGGCGCGCGTGGGCGGGCGCGCTCTGCCTTGCCGGCGCCGGCCTCGCGGCCTTGCCGGGACAGCGGCGCACCACGTTTGTCGAAGGTGGGAATGGCGTCGAACAACTGGCGTGCATACGGATGCTTGGGCGCGCGGAAGAATTCCTCGGCGCTGGCGCTTTCCACGATTTCACCGCCACGCATCAGCGCGACGTGATGCGCCACGTTCTTGACCACGGCCAGATCGTGCGTGATCAACATCACCGCCATGCCCATTTCGCGCTGGATGTCGGCCAGCAAGTCCAGCACCTGCGCCTGCACGGTCACGTCCAGTGCGGTGGTGGGCTCGTCGGCGATCAACAGCAGCGGCTCGGCCGCCAAGGCGATGGCGATCATCACGCGCTGCTTCTGCCCGCCCGAAAACTGGAATGGGTAGTCGTCCACACGGCGCTCGGGCTCGGGAATGCCCACGCGGCGCAGCCAGTCGATGGCACGCGCGCGCGCCGTCGCGCCGCGCAAAGGCGTATGCGCCGTCAGCGTTTCAATGATCTGGTCGCCCACGCGCATGACCGGGTTCAGGCTGGTGGACGGCTCCTGGAAGATGATGCCGATACGGCCGCCACGCACGCCGCGCATTGCGCTTTCCGGCAGGCGGTTCAGGTCCTGGCCATCCAGGTCGATCTGCCCGCCCACGATGCGGCCCGCGTCGGGCAGCAAGCGCAACAGCGCCAGCGCCGTCATGCTCTTGCCGCAACCCGATTCGCCCACCAGCGCGAAGGTCTGGCGTTGCGAAATGGCCAGCTCCAGGCGCTTGACCGCGTGCGTCATGCCGCTTTCCCCGGCTATGTCCACGTCCAGGCCGCGTACGTCCAGCAAGATGGAATCCTGGCTCATGGCGCTTCTCCGGATTTCGACGGACGCGGCTCGGCGGCCAGCGTCTGGCGGCGGCCAAACCAGCCGCCCAGGCGCGCCATGCGGCTGGGTTTGTAGCGGCGCGTACGCGGATCGAACGCGTCGCGCACGGCATCGGCAAACAGGTTGGCCGCCAGCACCAGCGCCAGCATGAACAGGAATGCGGTCATCAGGCTCCACCAGATCATGGGATCGCGCGACATTTCCAGGCGCGCCCCGTCAATCATCGAACCAAAGGAATTCATGCTGGGGTCCACGCCGATGCCCAGGTAAGACAGCACGGCCTCGTACAGGACCAGCCCCGAGAATTCCAGCACCACCGTAATCAGCACCAGATGCGCCACGTTGGGCAGCAGGTGGCGCGTCATGATGCGCCAGTGCGACACGCCGAATGCACGCGCCGCCTGCACGTATTCCAGCTCGCGCAGCTTCAGGGTTTCGGCGCGCAGCAGACGGCACAGGCCGGCCCAGCCGGTCAGCCCAAGAATCATGCACAGCAGGAACAGACGCAGGTCGGCGCGGGCGACAGAGGTGTCGAACAGGTCGGCATGGTTGTCGATGTACACCTGCATCATCAGCGCGCAGGCGGCCACCAGCAGCACGCCGGGAATTGATGTGATGGTGGTGTACAGGTACTGGATGGCGTCGTCGACCTTGCCCTTGAAATACCCGGCCGCGATGCCGAAGATGATGGCGGGCGGCAGCATGGCGATGGTGGTCAGGCTGCCGATGACAAGCGCCGTGCGGATGCTTTTCAGCGCTTGCCACAGCACGTCGTTGCCGATGCGGTCGGTGCCCAGCGCGTGGTAGCCGCTGGACAGGCCGGCCAGCCCCCCCGCCGTCAGGCACAGCAAGGTGAACGTGATGGCCATCGCGCGCCAGGGCACGTCGGAATCGCCGGCCAGCAAAATCCGCGCCGCCTGCCTGCCCGACCGCGCGCGCCGCGCCAGCAAGGCAAACAGCACGGCGGCGCATAGCAACGCCACCGCCAGGCCGCCGGCCAGCCCCCAGCCCAGGCGCTTCAACACGTCAGGCACATGCTGGGTATCCGGATCGGTCACGTGCGTGGCGGCGCCGCGCAGGCGCGGGAAGTCTCGCACCGGCTTGTCGTTGACCAGCATGGTTTCTTTCAGGAACAGCTTCACGGCCAAGGGCTGCGAGTAGTTTCTTTCGGGTTGCGTCAGCACGGTGCCGGCCAGCAGACCGTCAAGCGCCGACTTGACCACGGGCGCGTAGATGGGCGCCGCGTCGGCGGCGGCGCCGGGCGCGGGCGGAAGTTGCGGGCGATAGTGCACGGAATCCAGCAGCCCCACCACGGTGAACGCGGCAAGAATGACGGCCGAGCACATTGCCGGCGTGTCACGCGCGACACGCCCCCAAGTGGCGCGCAGATTCGGGCTGCGGCGCACGTGCCAGACATAGGCCAGCGCCCCCAGCACCATGAGCCACAGCGCGATGTCGGTCCAAAGGAAGACGATCTTGGGCATGGCGGCTACTCGAATCGAACGCGGGGGTCAGCCAGCGTGTAGGAAATGTCGGCCAGGATCAGCCCCACGATGTAGAGCGCGGCGCCCAGGAACACCATGGCGCGCACCACCGAAAAGTCCTGCGCGTTGATGGCGTCGATGGTGTAGCTGCCCAGGCCGGGGATGCCGAAGAAAGATTCGGCGATCAGGCTGCCCATGAACAGCAGCGGCAAGGCGGCCACCGTGCTGGTCAGGATGGGCAGCATTGCGTTGCGCAGCACGTGCCGAAACAGCACGACGCGTTCGGCCAGGCCCTTGGCGCGCGCGGTGCGCACGTAGTCCTTGCCGATTTCTTCCAGGAACAGCGTGCGGTAGAAGCGCGCCTCGGGCCCCAGCCGCGACACAATCGCGATCAGCACCGGCAGCGCCAGGAACTTGACCACGTCCAGCCCGCCTGAAAATCCCGAGAACGGCACCAGCCGCATCAGTTTGGCAAACACCCACTGCCCCGCGATGATGTAGAACAGGCTGGAAATGGACAGCAGCAGCACGCAGACGACCACGCCCCAGAAGTCCAGCCGCGTGGCGCGAAAATACACCAGCGTCAATGAAAAAACGATGCTGACAAACAGGCCCAGGATGAAGGTGGGCACGGCCAGCGCCAGGCTGGGGCCCATGCGGGTCTGGATCTCGCGGCCGATGTCGCGCCCGCTGTCCGATGCGCCGAATTCCATGGCCAGCAGCGGCACCGAGCGCTGGTAGAAGATGGTGTCGGTCAATTGCGCCGTGCCCTGCGCGCGTTCGTTGAAGAACAGCGGTTTGTCGTAGCCGCGTTCCACCTTCCATTTTTCCACCGCGTCCTGGCTGGCGCGCTGGCCGCCGATGGCCAGGCGCGCCATGTCGTCGGGCGTATTCACGGCAAAGAACAGGATGAACGTGAACAGGTTGACGCCGATCAGAATCAGCACGCCATACAACAGCCGGCGAATGACATAGCCGATCATGATTGATGCTCCTTGCGGACAGCCGGGCCGAAGGCGGTCTGGCGTTCGCGGCGTTTAAGCGCCACGTACGAAGGCCAGATCGCCAGCGCCAACAGCAGCACGAACAGGCCGATGGGCCACCATCTTGGGACGTTCCATTCATCGATCTTCTGCTGGCGCAGCGCGGGATCGATCTTCATGTATTGCAGGGTATTGCGCACCATCTGCGTGGGTTTGGCGTTGCCGACCCACTGCTGATAGGCGCCGCCCGACATCGGAAAATAGCCGAACATCCAGGGCGCATCCCGCTGCACCACCGCCACCATCTTGGCGATCAGCTGTTCTTTCTCGGGGCCGTCGTCCAGGAACTTCATCTGTTCGAACAGCTTGTCGAATTCCGGGCTTTCGTAGTTGGCCGCGTTTTCGCCGCCCCCGCGCGCCTTGGCGTTGGGGCCGTACAGCAGAAACAGAAAGTTCTCGGCGTCCGGGTAATCCGCGTTCCAGCCCCACAGGAAGATCTGCGCGGCGCCGCGTTTCATCTTGTCCTGAAAGCGGTTGTAGTCGGTAGAACGCACGTCCAGCTGCACGCCGATCTTGGCCATCTGCCGGCGCATCCAGTCAAAACGCGGGTTCGACCCGCCGCCCTGCATGGCGTCGTAATACAGCACCAGCGGCGCGCCGGTCTTGGCGTTGCGGCCGTCCGGGTAGCCAGCTTCGGCCAAGAGGCGCTTGGCCACGTCGACGGACTTGCGCACGGGTTTGCCGTCGACCAGGTCGTACACCACCGGGTTCACGCCTTCAGGCGGATCGCGGTAGCCCAGCACGCCGGGAGGCACCGGGCCCTGGGCCACGGACGCCTGATCGTTTTCAAAGACCGTGACAAATTCTTCCCAGTCGAACACGATGCTGATGGCCTGGCGCAGCTTGCGGTTCTTTTCCGCCTGCTCGGGCGTGTCGCCCTTGCCCACCACCGGGTCCAGCCAGTTAAAGCCCATGTACCAGTTGGCGGTTTCCACCGTGGTAGGCAGGCGGATGCCGTGTTCGCGGTACTGTTTGGCCTTGTCCTGGCTGTCGCCCGCCGCCACCAGCATGGCCACCCCGTATTCGCCGCGTTCGATTTGCGGCACGTCGTAGTAGCCCTGCATGAATTTGCCGATCAGCGGGATGGCTTCTTTTTCCAGGCTGAAGACCGCGCGGTCGATGAAGGGCGTGGGCCTGCCGCAATCAGCCAGCATGCCCGCTTCCTTGTCGCCGGGTTCGCCTTCGCAGGGGTAGGCTTCGCCATGGAAGTTGGGGTTGCGCACCAGCACGTGGCGCCGGTTCTGCAACGATTCCGCCATCATGTACGGTCCGGTGCCGACCGGCCAGGTGTTCAACGACAGATCATGCGCGGCCATGCCGGGCTGGCTGTAGAAGCGGTCGGCCTCCCAGGGGATGGGTGCCGTGAAGGTCATCGCCAGCCAGTACTTGAACTGCGGGTACTTGCCTTTGACGCGGATGCGCAGCGTGTGCGGGTCCAGCGCCTGGATGCCGGTGAAGCCGTCGGCGTCGCGCAAGTCCAGCCACGACGCGGCGCCGCCGCCGGGCAGGTCGCGGCGCAGTTCCTGGTCGCGCTTGCGCAGGCGGTCGCCGTATTCCTGCATGCCGACCACGTGGTCCGCCATCACCGAATAGATGGGCGACACCACGCGCGGGCTGGCCAGCCGGCGAAACGCATAGACGTAGTCGTCCGCCGTCAGCTCGCGCGTGCCGGTGCGCGGAAAGTCGGGGATGTAGTACTTGTCTTTTAGGTCGTCTTCGGAAATCGGAAAGTAGTCGTAGCTGCCGTCCGTCTTGCGGGCGAACGCGGGGTGCGGCTGGTAGCGCACGCCTGGGCGGATCTTGATGTCGTAGATGCTTTCAGCGATTTGTTCGCCCGGCGCATCGGCGGGCAAGGGCTTGCCCTGAGCGTCCAGATACTGCGGCGGATCAATGGTTTGCGCGGCGCGCGGCACCAGCTCGTAGGGCCGTTTCAGGTAGTGATACCCGTACAACGGCTCGTAGATGTTGTAGGTATAAGGGGTTTCGTCGCCGGAATAAGAGCTTGCCGGGTCCAGGTATTTGGGCGAACGCTGGACAAACGCGGAATAAAGCGTGTTCTGGCTTTCGGCGCCGGACGGATACGGGCTGTTGATCGGGCTTTCTTGAGAGCAGCCCGCCAGCGCCAGCAACATCAGCATGGCTGTCGCCCTGAGCCGCTTCATTGCAAGCATGGAAACCTTCCCTTCAAAACGTTGCGACAGAGGATAGCAAAGGCGGGACGCAGCCAGTACCCAGGCATGCCCTAGCGGGGCCAAGGGACGGCCGCCGCCGCCCATCACCCGCACTGGCGCTGGCGCCAGCAGTCATAGCGCCACTTCCAGGGTTGCATGGCGCCCTCTTTGGCCCAAAGGCCGCGCTTGGCGTCCTGGGCTTGGCGTTGCAAACCCGTCATGGCCTTGTCGCGCAGGTAATCGCCGCGTCTGGCCGTGTAGGCCCAGGCGTAGCCGGACTGCACCTGCAAACGGTTGGCCGAGCGGCCGTCATCCAGAATCAGCGCGCACACGTCGCGGCCGTACTGGTCTTGTTCGTAGCATTGGGCGGTCAGGGTCTTGCCGGCGACCAGATCCGCCAGGTTCTTGCGGGATGCTTCGGCAAAGGGCTGGCCGGGCTGATCAGCGCCATGGCCTTCTTCAGGCGCATCGATGCTGTCCATGCGAATGCGCCGCTGGCCGTCGCGTGCGCGCAGCGTGACGGTGTCGCCGTCGGCCACATTGACGATCGCGCCGGTCAGCGTGTAGCTGCCGGGCGGTATGCCGTCGGCCGAGGGCGGGCGCGCGTCGGCCGAGGGCGGGCGCGACGGGCTGGATGAATCGCCCTGGCCCGACGGCTGTAGCCAATTGACGATGGCGCCGGCCGCCGCAAGAATCAAGGCAATGATCAGGGCGGTCAGCTTGCCGCCGCCGCGAAATGGGGGTTTGCCACGCACCGGCCGGGCTCCAGGTAAGAAACGCGGCAAGTGTGCCACAGGCGGTCCGCATTTCGGCAAATACAGCGTACGGAAATGTCCCGGTCGCTTGCCCTGCCGAACGTCTCGCCCCCCAGCCGCCCAGGCTTGCTTCCTGACCTGGCGTGCGCGTGGTTGCCTGCCCGCCCTTTATAGCCAGCCGGACTTGCGGAACCGCCAGTACAGAACCGAACAGATCGACGCGATGACGCCCAGCGTGATGGGATAGCCCCAGGGCGACTTCAGTTCCGGCATGAACTCGAAGTTCATGCCATAGATGCCGGCAATCGCGGTGGGCACGGCCAGGATGGCGGCCCAGGACGCCAGCTTGCGCGTCGTGTCGTTCTGCGCCGCCTGGCCGATCATCAGGCTGGCTTCGAAGGCGAACGCCAGCGATTCCCGCAGCGCATTGAACAGCTCGTCCACACGCAGGACGCGGTCGGCGACTTCGCCGAAATACGGGCGAGCGTGCTCGTCCACCGCCGACATCTCGACGCGCGCCAGTCGACGGCAGATTTCCGCCATCGGCGACACGACGGTGTGGATGCGCAACAGGTCGCGGCGCTGGCGATACAGCTTGCGGATATCGGAATCCTTGGCGCCACGGATCAGCAGCTTCTGTTCGGCGCCTTCGACCACGCTTTCGATCTTGCCGGCCGCCGCCACGTAGCGGTCAACCAGCCAGTCCAGCACTTCGGACGCCACGTAGTCGCTGCCGCGCTTGAGCAGGTCGGGCGAGGCTTCCAGACGTTCGCGCAGCGGGCTGTGCGCCGCGGTGGCGCCGCGCCGCACGGTGACCAGAAAGCCGTCGCCGATCAAGAGCTGGGTTTCGCCGAAGACGGGCCGTTCGGCCTCGACCTCGACGGTGATGGTCACGATCAGGACCATGTTGCCGTAGTCGATGATCTTGGGCCGCCGATGCGGCTCAAGCATCTCTTCCTGGTTCTTGCCACAAGCGCCCAATTCACCCGTGACGCGGGCCAGCAATTCGGGCGTGGGGTTGCGCAGGCCGATCCACAGCATGCCGGGCGGTTGCCCGGGGCTTAGTCCGCTTGATTGGCCACTGTTCTGGCTGCTATACCGGCCGATGTGCTGCCCGACTTCATCGATGGGTACTTCGCGGTCGCGGCGGCCGTTCACATAGGCGATGGACGCCACCACCTCGCCCTTGTGGACGTCGGCGAAATTCTCTTCAGCAGACATGGATACCCTTTGGCAATGCGAGCCCTACGGCACAACTTATGGCATCGGCCGATGATAGCGCAGGCTATGAGAACAGGTTGCGCACCCTGCGGGTGACGTCGATGGCCGGAGCCTGCGCCTCTTTGGGCTGCGCGCCGGCAGGCAGGTCGCCCAGCGCCGGCGGCCGGGGCAGGTGTTCAAACAGCGGCAGCATGGCGTTGGTGATGTAGCGCGTGCGCGAACCGTACACATGGCGGTCGCCCATGCCCGTCTGCTGGTGCACGTAAAAGCGCTGCGGCACGATCAGTTGCAGCCGTTCCTTGGCGCGCGTCATGGCCACGTACAACAGGCGCCGTTCTTCTTCGATCTCTTCGGCGGTGCCGGTGCTCATGTCGGACGGGATGCAGCCATCGACCACGTTCAGCACATAAACAGCCTTCCATTCCTGGCCCTTGGCCGAGTGAATGGTGGACAGGATCATGTAGTCCTCGTCGCGCGAGGGCGCGCCGGATTCGTCGCTGGTGGCGTCGGGGGGATCCAGCGTCAACTCGGTCAAAAAGCGTTCGCGCGACGGGTAGCCCGCCGCCAGCCGCACCAGCTGGTCCAGGTCGGTCTTGCGCACCCGCGCATCGTCATACAGGCGTTCAAGCTGGCCGGCGTACCAGCGCAGCGCCAGATCCACGTCGGCGGGCCAGCGCAGGCCCGGGTCGCACAGGGCCGCATAGGTGTCGGCGAAGGCGCCCCATTCCTGCTGGGCCGCCGCGCCGGGTTTGAACTCGCGCAGCGCGCGCAGCGGCTCGGGGCTGGCGGCCATGGCGTCCATCAGCTTGCCGGCGGTGGCCGGGCCGATGCCGGGCATCAGTTGCGCGACGCGAAAACCCGCCATGCGACCACGCGGGTTCTCGGCCCAACGCAACAGCGACAGCAGGTCCTTGACATGCGCGGCTTCCAGAAAGCGCAGCCCGCCAAACTTGACGAAGGGAATATTGCGCCGGGTCAGCTCCAGTTCCAACGCGGCGCTATGGCTGGCCGTGCGAAACAGCGCGGCTTGCGACTTCAGGGTGGCGCCGCCCTCGCGCTGCGCCAGCACCTGGTCGGCGACCCAACGCGCCTGCCCGGCTTCGTCGCTGACGGTGACCAGTTCGGGCAACTGCGACGAGACGCGATCGGTCCAGAGGTCTTTGGCGAAGCGTTCGGTGGCCAGGCCGATCACGGCGTTGGACGCATTCAGGATGGGCTGGGTCGACCGGTAGTTGCGGTCCAGCGTGATGACGCGGGCGGGTTTGGGAAACTGCGCGGGAAAATCCAGGATGTTGCGCACGGTGGCGGCGCGGAACGAATAGATGGATTGCGCGTCATCGCCCACCACCGTCAGGCCGCGCCCGTCGGGCTTCATGGCCAGCAGAATGGCGGATTGCAGGCGGTTCGTGTCCTGGTATTCATCCACCAGCACGTGGTCAAAGCGCGCGCCCACATCGGCGGCGATGCCCGGGTCCGTCATCATCTCGGACCAATACAGCAGCAGGTCGTCGTAGTCGAGCACCTGCTGGTCCTGCTTGGCGGCCACATAGCCGCGAAACAGCGTCTTCAATTCTTCTTCCCACTGCGCGCACCAGGGGAATGACGTTTTCAGCACGTCGGCCACCGGGGTCTGGCTGTTGACCACGCGCGAATAAATCGCCAGGCAGGTGCCCTTCAAGGGAAATCGGGATTTGGTGGATGACAGGCCTTGTTCATGGCGGACCATGCCCATCAGGTCTTCGGCGTCGCCGCGATCATGAATGGTGAACGCTTCAGACAGGCCGATGCGCAGTGCGCAGTCGCGCAGCAGCCGCGCGCCGATTGCGTGGAAGGTGCCTGCCCAAGGCAGCGACGGCGCCTGCTGCGATCCGCGCAGGTTCATCACGCGTTGCAACACCGAGCCCACGCGCCGGTCCATTTCCTGGGCCGCGCGGCGCGAGAACGTCAGCAGCAGCATGCGCTGGGGGTCGGCGCCGTTCAGGATCAGGTGGGCCACGCGGTGCGCCAGCGTGTTGGTCTTGCCGGAGCCGGCCCCGGCGATCACCAGCAGCGGGCCGTCGTCGGCCGCCGCGTCCGCGGGCGAACTCAAGCCAGAACCCAGGCCCGTGCTTGAGCCTGCGCTTGAGCCTGCGCTTGAGCCTGCGCTTGAGCCCGCGCTTGAGCCCGCGCTTAAGCCCGACTTAACGCCGTATTCGGCGGCTTCGCGCTGGGCGGGGTTCAGATCGGCAAGGGGATCGGGGCGGGTGTTGGGAGAGGGGTCGTGGTCGGGCATGGCGGCAAGTAGGCCAAATGACTGGCTATTTATCCAGCTATCATAGCAGCGTCGTCGCCCTGCCCCACGCCCCATCCGCCACCCTTTTGTCATGCGTATCCTGACCGGCACCGCCTCCTGGACCGATCCTACCCTGCTTGCCTGCGGGCGCTTTTATCCGCCCGACGCGCGCGGCGCCGAGGCGCGGCTGCGCTTTTACGCGTCGCGCTTTTCGATGGCGGAAATCGATTCCAGCTACTACGCCCTGCCCTCGGCCAACAATGCCTACCTGTGGGCGCAGCGCACGCCGGATGACTTCGTCTTCAACATCAAGGCGTTCCGCTTGTTCACCGGCCACCAGACGCCGCTGGCTGCCCTGCCCGGGGACATCGCGCGCGAGCTTGACGATTGGCCGGACCCAATCATCTACCACCGCCAGATGCCCGAAGACCTGCGCGACGAAATGTGGCGCCGCTACCAACTGGCGCTGGAACCGCTGCGGATGCCGGGCAAGCTGGGCGCGGTGCATTTTCAATTTCCCCCGTGGATCCGGCGCGACGCGCGGGGACGCGCGCACGTGGCCGACTGCGCGGCGCGCATGCAAGAGCATCTGATTTCGGTGGAATTTCGCCATCGCAGCTGGTTCGACAGCCCGGGCGCCATCGCCGACACGCTGGCTTTCGAACGCGATCTGGGCGTGGTGCATACGGTGGTGGACGCGCCGCGGGGCTTTGAAAATACCGTGCCCGCCATCTGGGAAAGCACGCATCCCGATCTGACGCTGCTGCGACTGCATGGCCGCAATGCCGATGCATGGAACGCGTCGGGCAGCGCGTCGTCGGGCCGCTTTCAGTATGAATACACAGAGCAGGAGCTTGCCGAACTGGTTGAACGCTTCACGCGGCTGGCCACGCAAAGCAGCCAGGCGCATGCCGTTTTCAACACCAACTTCGAAGACCAGGGCATGCGCAACGCGGCGGCATTCGGCGCGGCGCTGCCGCTGTTCTAGGCGGGCCGCGTCAAGCGGCCGCGGGCTTGCGGGCCACTTCAGCCAGGCTTTCCAGCAGCACTTCAAACTTGCGCGCAATATCGTGTTCGGGCACACAGGCATAACCCAGCAGCAGGCCGGGCCGCCGCCCTTCGGCATTGACGTAGTAGCGCGACAGCGCGCGCGTCAGCACCCCCTTGCCGCGCGCCACGTCCACCACCCGCAGGTCGTCCATGTCCGGCGGCAGGGTCAGCACCAGGTGCAGACCGGCCATGCTGGCGTCGCGATGCAGCCATTCCGGCCCCAGCCGGCGTTCGATCAAATTGACCAGCATCGCGCGGCGCCGCCCGTACAGCATGCGCATGCGGCGGATGTGCGCGGCGTAATGGCCTTCGGAAATGAAGGTGGCCAGCGCCGCGTGCGTCATGAGATGGCCTTCGCGATACAGCTCGGCGTGCGCGGCCTGGAACGCGGCGGTCAGCGGCTTGGGCAAGACCAGATAGCCCACGCGCAAGCCCGGGTACAGCGTCTTGCTGAACGTGCCCATATAGATGACGGGCGCGTTGGGTTCCAGCCCCAGCAATGAGGCAATGGGCCGGCCCGAGAAGCGGAATTCGCTGTCGTAATCGTCTTCGATGATCCAGCTGCCGCTTTGCCGCGCCACGGCCAGCAACTGCCGGCGACGCGCCAGCGACATCACCGGACCCAGCGGATATTGATGCGACGGCGTGACGAAGATGAAGCGCGGCGGCGTGCCGCCGGGCTCGGGCAGGCGCATGCCCTCTTCGTCCACCGGCAGGTGCACGGTGTGCAGGCCGTTGACTTGCAGGATGGTGCGCGCGCCCCAGTAGCCCGGGTCTTCGACCCAGGCGGTTTCGCCGGCTTCGCCCAGGATGCGCGTAGTCAGGTCGATGGCCTGGTGCGAACCTTCGGTGATGATGATCTGATCAGGGTCGCAGTCGATGGAACGCGTCAGCGCCAGATGCTGGGCCAGCGCTTCGCGCAACGCGGGCAGGCCGCCGCCGTAGGCATAGGTCAAGAGATCGGGCGACGGGTTGCGCCATAGATTGCTGACGATGCGGCCAAATTTCTTGTGGGGAAATTCGGTCAGGTCGGGCACGCCGGGCATGAAGGCGCCCCACTGGTAGGGCGAAGCCGACACGCCTTCGACAATGGCCGCGCCGCGTGGTGACAGCGCGGGCCCCGGTTGCGCCTGCGCGGGCTGGCGCAGGCGCCGCCCGCTGGCCAGGTAGGAATCAGGCACCGACGCATTCACGAATGTGCCGTTGCCCTGGCGGCTGCGCGTATAGCCCTCGGCAAGCAACTGGCTATAGACGTGGACCACGGTATTGCGAGCAATGCCCAGCTCTGTTGCCAGGTCGCGGGACGCGGGCAAACGTGAGTCCGCGGCAATGGCTCCATCCAGGATCGCTTCGCGTATCCCACGGTACAAGCGCTTGTTCATGGGCTCGCTGGATCCGTCCGCCAGACGCAGCAGCAGCAAGTCACCTACAATGGACCGCAATTGGTTCTACCTGTTTTATCAAAGTGGTTCCCACAAATGGGGCCATCGTAGCATTAAATAAGGTTTTCCCGCCCACCCTGTTCATCGAGGCTGAGATGAAGAATCAAGACCTGAATACCCGCCGTTCTTTGGCCACGCCGCGCGGCGTTGGCGTCATGTGCGACTTCTACGCGGTGCGCGCCGAGAACGCCACGCTGTGGGACGCCAACGGCAAGGAATACATCGATTTCGCGGGCGGCATCGCGGTGCTCAACACCGGCCACCTGCACCCCAAGGTCAAGGCCGCCGTGGCCGCCCAGCTGGACAACTTCACGCACACGGCCTACCAGATCGTTCCGTACGAAAGCTACATTTCGCTGGCCGAACGCATCAACCGCCTGGCCCCCATCGACGGCCTGAAGAAAACCGCCTTCTTCACCACCGGCGTCGAAGCCGTTGAAAACGCCATCAAGATCGCACGTTCGTCCACGAGCCGTTCGGGCGTCATCGCGTTCTCGGGTTCGTTCCACGGCCGCACCATGCTGGGCATGGCGCTGACCGGCAAGGTTGCCCCGTACAAGCTGTCGTTCGGCCCGATGCCCGGCGACATCTATCACGTGCCGTTCCCCAACGCCACGCAGTCCATCACCGTTGCCGACTCGCTCAAGGCGCTGGACCTGCTGTTCAAGTGCGACATCGACCCCAAGCGCGTCGCCGCGATCATCATTGAACCGGTGCAAGGCGAAGGCGGCTTCAACATCACCCCGCCCGAACTGATGAGCGCGCTGCGCAAGCTCTGCGACGAGCACGGCATCCTGCTGATCGCCGACGAAGTGCAGACGGGCTTTGGCCGCACCGGCAAGCTCTACGCCATGGAACACCACTCGGTGCAAGCCGACCTGATCACCATGGCCAAGAGCCTGGGCGGCGGCTTCCCGATCTCGGGCGTGGGCGGCCGTGCCGACGTCATGGACGGCCCGGCAGCGGGCGGCCTGGGCGGCACGTACGCCGGCAACCCGCTGGCGGTGGCCGCGGCCCATGCCGTGCTGGACGTGATTGCCGAAGAAAAACTGTGCGACCGCGCCAACGTGCTGGGCGAGAAGCTGCGCGCCCACCTGGAAGGCCTGCGCGCCAAGGTGCCGGCCATTGCCGACGTGCGCGGCCTGGGTTCGATGGTGGCACTGGAACTGAACGACGCCAACGGCAAGCCGGACGCTGAAGCCGTCAAGCGCGTGCAGGCCCGCGCGCTGGAACAAGGGCTTATCCTGTTGAGCTGCGGCGTTTACGGCAACGTGCTGCGTTTCCTGTACCCGCTGACCATCCCCGACGCGCAGTTCGACCGCGCGCTGGAGATTCTGTCCGACGCACTGGCAGCGTAACGGTCTCGGCCTGAACCCTGTTCAAGGGGCCACAGGCACGGTGATTGCGGGCGTTGCGGATCTTTCCGCCGCGCCCGCTGCGCTTTACTGTTGCGCTTTACTGTTGCGCTTTCTTCGCTGCCTTGGCCCCGTTGAATCCCAATCAAGGAGACTTCAATAATGACCGCATTGACCCATCCCCTGTCGCGCCCCGATCTGCTGCGCGACGCCTGCTACATCGACGGCAAGTGGGTTGGCGCCGGCAACGGCGCATCGATCCCGGTTGACAACCCGTCCACCGGCAAGACCATCGTGTCCGTGCCCAAGCTGGGCCGCAAGGAAACCGAACAGGCCATCGCCAGCGCGCAGGCCGCGTTGCCCGCCTGGAGCGCCAAGACCGGCAAGGAACGCGCCGCGATCCTGCTGAAGTGGTCGCAGCTGATGATGCAGAACCAGCAAGACCTGGCTGCAATCATGACGTCGGAACAAGGCAAGCCGGTGACCGAGGCCGCAGGCGAAATCGCCTACGCCGCATCGTTCCTGGAATGGTTTGCCGAAGAAGCCAAGCGCATCGACGGCGACGTGCTGCAAAGCCCGAAGGCCGGCCAACGCCTGTTGGCGCTGAAGCAGCCCATTGGCGTCACCGCCGCCATCACGCCGTGGAACTTCCCGGCCGCCATGATCACCCGCAAGGTCGGCCCGGCACTGGCCGCCGGCTGCACGATGGTAGTCAAGCCGGCGCAGCAGACGCCGCTGACGGCACTGGCGCTGGCCGTGCTGGCCGAAGAAGCCGGCGTTCCGGCAGGCGTGTTCCACGTCATCACCGGCAGCTCGCGCGATATCGGCGCAGCGCTGTGCGAAAGCGATGTGGTGCGCAAGCTGAGCTTCACGGGTTCCACCGAAGTGGGCCGCACGCTGATGGAGCAATGCGCGCCCACAATCAAGAAGCTGTCGCTGGAACTGGGCGGCAACGCGCCGTTCATCGTGTTCGACGACGCCGACCTGGACCGCGCGGTTGACGGCATCCTGGCCTCGAAGTACCGCAACGCCGGCCAGACGTGCGTCTGCGCCAACCGCATCTACGTGCAAGCCGGCGTGTACGAGGAAATCGCCACGCGCCTGGTCGCCAAGGTCAACGCCATGAAGGTCGGCGACGGCTTTGAAGACGGCGTCACGCAAGGCCCGCTGATCGACACCAACGCCATCGAAAAGGTGCAAGAGCACATCGCCGACGCCACCTCGCACGGCGCCAAGGTCATTGCCGGCGGCAAGCCGCATGCGCTGGGCGGCACGTTCTTCGAACCCACGGTGGTGCGCGACGTGACGCAATCGATGCGCTTTGCCACCGAAGAAACCTTCGGCCCGGTAGCCCCGCTGTTCCGCTTCGACACCGAAGAAGAAGTCATCGGCATGGCCAATGACACCATCTTCGGTCTGGCCGCGTACTTCTTCACGCGCGACTACGCCCGCATCTGGCGCGTGTCCGAAGCGCTGGAATACGGCATCGTAGGCATCAACACCGGCCTGATTTCCAACGAAGTCGGCCCGTTCGGCGGCGTCAAGCAGTCTGGCCTGGGCCGTGAAGGTTCCAAGTACGGCATCGAGGAATACCTCGAAATCAAGTACCTGTGCGTGGACCTGGGCGCCTGAGGCCCCAGCCCGGGGG
>NZ_JBLVOL010000137.1:17022-49740 GCF_053543755.1 Achromobacter semiaridum
CGCGCCGCCCACCGGGGATAAGCGGTTTTCCCCGCCGTTTATCCCCAACAACTGTGGACAACCCGGCAGATAAGTCCTGCACAGCCCGGAAAAGTCCTTTCAATCCAGTCACTTGCGAATCGCGATCAAATGCCGCCCAGGCATGATAGATTTGCGCGTTCCCTGAATGGATCCGTATGAGCAGAACCTTTACCCTTGAGGACACCCGCAAGCTTGCCGCCGTGCTGGCCGAAACGGCCCAGGTGGAAGTCATGCCGCGCTTTCGCAACCTGCCCGAAGGCGCCGTGCGGGGCAAGAGTTCGCCGCGCGATTTGGTCACGGATGCGGACGAGGCCGCCGAACGCATGATCGGCGCCCGTTTGGCCAAGCTGTATCCCGGCGCCGTGCTCATCGGCGAAGAGGCGTCCGCGCGCAACCCTTCGCTGCTGAACATGTTGGTGGATGCCGACCTGGCCTTTTTGATCGACCCGATCGACGGCACCCGCAATTACGTGGCGGGCCTGCCCCTGTTCGGCATGATGATCGCCGCCTGCCATCGCGGCGACGTCATCGCGGGCGTGATCTACGACCCAGTCAACCGCGACAGCGCGCTGGCCGTGCGCGGCGAAGGCGCCTGGATGGAATACGAAAACGGGCGCCGCGCGCCCTTGGCCGTGGCCGGCCCCGCTCCGCTGGACGACATGGACGGCCTGATCTCGACGGGTGCCCTGCCCGAGCCGCTGCGCACGACCGTCAACGGCCACCTGTCGCGCCTGGGCAGCACGGCGTCGCTGCGCTGCGCCGCCCACGAATACCGCATGCTGGCGGCCGGCCATTGCCACATCGCGCTATACAACCAGCTGACGGCCTGGGACCACGCCGCCGGCTGGCTGCTGCACCGCGAGGCGGGCGGCTATGCGGCACGCTTTGACGGATCGCCCTACAAGCCCACGCACCGCACCGGCGGCCTGCTGTATGCCCCGGACGCGGGCAGCTGGCACGCCGCCCGCCGCGCCCTGTTGGGGGACGGGGCTGAGCTCGCCGATGCAGGATGATCGAAAAACCGGGGGTATTCCCTAGGAATTATCCACAGTTCCTGTGGACAACCCTATGGAAAGGTCTGTAACGGCGCCAAAAAACGCTTACAGGACAAGCACTTGCTTAAACCGGTCAAAAACCGGCCGCCGAAAACCCGTGTTACAACGCCTCCAGCGCGACCGCGCAAGGTTGTTCCACCTTCAGGGTCAAGAGGCCGTCGGCCCGTGTCCGACCCAAGTTGATGGCGGCGATCGGCATGCCATTGCGCGACGCGGCGGTCACGAAGCGATAGCCCGAATACACCATCAAGGACGAGCCCACGACCAGCACCGCATCGGCGCTCATCAGGCCGGCGTTGGCGCGGTCGACACGGTCGCGCGGCACCGTTTCGCCAAAGAACACCACGTCGGGTTTGACGATACCGCCGCAGCGCGGGCACGGCGGCACGGTGAATTGCGAGAAGTCTTCGCCTTCCAGGTCCGCGTCGCCGTCCGGCGCGTCGGTGGCGTCCAGCAACGTCCAGGCGGGGTTGCCGTTTTGCAGCCGGTCTTGCCAGTCGGCGCGCCCACCGCGCCAGTCGCAGTTCATGCAGCGCACTTCATCCAGGCGGCCGTGCAGGTCCACCACGTCGCGGCTGCCCGCCGCCTCGTGCAGGCCGTCCACATTCTGCGTGACCAGCACCGTGATCAAGCCGCGCGCTTGCAGCCGCGCCAGGGCACGATGCGACTCGTTCGGCTGAACGTGGCCAAAGCGCCGCCAGCCCACCATGCTGCGCGCCCAGTAGCGGGCGCGCGCCAGGTCGTCGCCCATGAACGTTTGCAGCGTCATGGGGGGCTTGCGCTTCCATTCGCCTTCGGTATCGCGGTAGTCGGGGATGCCGGAATCGGTGCTGACGCCCGCCCCCGTCAGCACGAACAGCCGCGGGTGGCGGTCGACAAAGCCGCGCAACGCGGCCAGATCCGAGACTTGGGTATCCATCCTGATTCCTACGCTGCGTTCAGCCGCCCAGCCCACAGTCGGGCATGTCGCTGACCAGGCTGGCCTGCGTGACGTTGCTGCCCGGCGGCACGCTGCGCGTAAGCCAGACATTGCCGCCGATGGTCGAGCCCTTGCCGATGGTGACGCGGCCCAGAATGGTTGCGCCCGCGTAGATGACAACGTCGTCTTCGATCAGCGGATGGCGCGGCAGGCCCTTTTTAAGCTCGCCGTTTTCACCGGGCGGGAAGCGCTTGGCGCCCAGCGTCACCATCTGATAGAGCCGCACGCGGTCGCCGATGATGGCCGTTTCGCCTATGACCACACCCGTGCCGTGATCGATGAAAAAGCTGCGGCCGATGGTGGCGCCCGGGTGGATGTCGATGCCGGTATCCGCGTGCGCGATTTCCGCCACGATGCGGGCCAGCATCGGCACGTTCAACCGATACAGCACGTTGGCCAGGCGATGGTGGATCATTGCCGCCACGCCGGGATAGCACAGCAGCACCTCGTCCACGCTGTGCGCGGCCGGGTCGCCCTGGTAGGCGGCGGTCACGTCCAGATCCAGCGCGGCGCGCACGCGCGGCAGCTCGGCGCCAAACTGGCGCACGATTTCGATGGCGCGCCGCTGCGTTTCGGCCGGGTCGACGTGTTCGTGCCGGCCCACGTATTGCAGTTCAAGACAGACCTGATGCAGCAGCGCATCCAGCGCGGCGCCGATGGTGTGGCCCACGTAGTAGTCTTCGACTTCTTCACGCAGATCGATCGGCCCCAGGCGCATCGGGAACAAGGCGCCGCAAAGGTCCTTGATGATCTGGCGCAGGCTTTCCTGGGACGGGAATTCACGCAGGCCGGAATCTTCGCGCAGGCGGCCGCGTGGGCCGCGCCAGGCGACGCGCGCTTCCCGCAAGCCGGACACGATGCTGTCCAGGTTCCAGTGGGCGGGGGGAATGTAGGTGGGCCCGTTCATCGCGGCTGCCCCTGTGCGGGGCGGGTGGACCCGGGCCGAGTATGGATGTCAAACATGGGAATGCCTCATTGACGGTGCTACGCAATAGTCCCGTCAACTGTAACCGCTGGCGCCCCTTTTTCAACAGGCCTCCGATATGGCATAGGGGTTATGCCACGGCGGCCTGCACGCCCTGGCTGGCGTCGTCCGCCTCGTAGCCTTGTGGATTGCCCTGCTGCCAGCGCCAGCCGTCGGCGCACATTGCCGCCACGTCGTACGTGCTGCGCCAGCCCAACAGCGACTCGGCCAGCGACGGGTCCGCCCAGGTGCGCGCCACATCGCCCGGCCGGCGCGGCATGATCTGCACGGGAATGCGCAGGCCGCTGGCGGCTTCAAAGGCGCGCACCAGTTCCAGCACGCTGGTGCCGTGCCCGGTTCCGAGGTTCACGGCGACAAAGCCGCTCTGGCCGGCGCCGTACGCCAGGGCCTGCACGTGCCCTTGCGCCAGGTCCATGACATGCAGGTAGTCGCGCACGCCGGTGCCGTCAACGGTGTCGTAGTCGTTACCGAAGACGCGCAGGAACGGCTGGCGGCCTACCGCCACCTGGGTCAGATACGGAAACAGGTTGTTGGGCAGGTCACGCGGGCTTTCGCCGATCTGCCCGCTGGGATGCGCGCCGATCGGGTTGAAGTAGCGCAGCGTCACCGCGCTGAACGTCGGGTCCGCCGTGCAGACATCGCGCAGCATCTCCTCGACCATCAGCTTGGTGCGCCCATACGGATTGGCCGGGGCCAGGGGATGCGCCTCGGTGAACGGCAGGAACCGTGGCTCGCCATAGACGGTGGCCGATGAACTGAACACCAGCCGCGACACGCCCGCCTCGCGCATGGCGCGCAGCAGCGCCATCGAACCCGTGACGTTGTTGTCGTAGTACTTGAGCGGATCGGCCACCGATTCGCCCACGGCCTTGCAGCCGGCCAGATGCAACACCGCCTGCACCGGTTGCCCGCGCGCGGCGGCGTCAGACAGCACGCGCTCGATCAGGCCGGGGGTGCGGATATCGCCTTCGATCAGCGCTATCGGCTGCCCGCAAAGCTGTTCGACGCGGCGCACGGCCTCGCGGCTGCCGTTGCTGAAGTTATCCAGCACCAGCGGCCGCTGGCCGGCCGCCAGCATCGCAATCAGCGTATGCGTGCCGATGTAGCCCGCCCCGCCCGTCACCAGCACGTGCATGTCTGGCATCGCCGCCCCCGTCAAAGATGCGCCGCCACGCCCGGCACCCAGGCATGACGCGGACGCGGCGCCTGGGTGTGGCTGCGATAGCGGTCGATCCAGTACGAGGTGGACGCGTCATGGCCCCAATCGACCACGCCCGCCGACACCGGCACCGCCAGCTCGCGGTCGATGCCCGTGGCCAGCCGCTTGCCCAGCTCCACGCCGAACTGGTCGAAGGGGTTGATGCCCCACACCACGCTTTGCACGAAGACCTTGTGTTCGTACAAGGCCAGCAAGGCGCCCAGGCCACGCGGGTCCAGCTGGCGCAGCACGATCAGCGTGGACGGCCGGCCGCCCGGGTGCACCATGTGTTGGGCAAGGCTCAACGCGCGTTCCTGATCGTCGATGTGGGCGACGTCCTGCAACGCTTGTTCAAGGTTCTTGCCGCGCAGCAGCGCCTGACGCTGCGCCAGGCAGTTGGCCAGCAGATGGCGATGGGCGTCGGGGCTGTCGGCATGGCCTTGCAGGCTGGCGATGAAATCCACCGGCGCGCCATCTTCGCTTTGATGCAGCCACTGGAAGAAGGTGTGCTGGCCGTCGGTGCCCGGCATGCCCCAGATGATCGGGGCCGTGGGCACGCCCACCGCCGTTCCATCACCCGCGACACGCTTGCCCAGCGATTCCATTTCCAGCTGCTGCAAATAGGTCACCAGGTGCAGCAGACGCGCGCTGTACGCGGCAATGTTCAGCGAGTTGTAGCCCAGCACGCTGCAATTGACCAAGCCGGCCAGGGCAAGCTGAATCGGGGCGTTCGCGGCGAAGGGGGCATTCTGGAAATGCTGGTCCATCGCCTCGGCGCCCGCGCGCATGCCGATCAGCACGTCGGCGCCCACCGTCAGCGCAATCGACAAGCCTGCCACCGACCACACGGAATAACGCCCGCCCACCCAATCGCACATCTTGAAGGTCTGGCTGGCCGGCACGCCCAAGGCGCGCGCGGCCGACACGTTGGCGGTCACGGCCGCCAGGTGTTCGGACACGTCCGCCACCCCGCCCTGCTTGAGCCACGCGATCGCGGCGCGCGCGTTGTGCATGGTCTCGGACGTGGTGAACGACTTGGACGAAATCACCACCAGGCAGCGGCGCGGGTCCAGGCCCGCCACCGCGTCATGGAAGGCGTGGCCGTCGATATTGGACACGAAGCGGATCTGGCGGCGTTGCGACGGCCCGCCGAACGCCTGGACCGCCAGGCGCGGACCCCAGTCGCTGCCGCCGATGCCAATATGGAGCACCGTTGAAAAATCTGCCGTCTGGTCCACGCGGCGCACGAAATCGCTCATGCGCGAATATTCGCAGACGGAATCGGCGTCCAGCCCGTCCGGTTGCTCGGGCGTGCGCCCGGCGCGCACGGCCGTGTGCCAGGCGGGTCGGCCTTCGGTCCAGTTGACGGGTTCGCCCGTGAACAACGAATGGCGAGCGTCCGCCAGCCCGCGCGCTTGCAGCAGGTTCAATGCCGCCGCTTCCAGCGCGGGCGATTGCCGTTGCATGGTCAGGTCCACGCACAAACCGGCTGCTTCAATGACTTTCAGCGTGTTGGCGTCAAGTTCGGCGGCCTCGGCAGCCTGCGCGAACGCCTGCCACTCAGGGCTCTGCGCCAGGCCGGAATCCGCCCTTAACGCCTCAATCGCAAAATTGGCCTTTCCCATCGCGTGATGCTCCTTAGAACGGTAAACGAACGAGAGGTGCAATGCGCCGGAACGCGTTGCGGAAATCCTCCTCGATCCGGGCCAGTGCGGCCACGGTGTCTCCTTCAAAACGCAAAACCACCGTCGGCGTCGTGTTCGATGGACGCGCCAGGCCAAAGCCGTCGGCGTAGTCCACCCGAACGCCGTCCAGGTCGTTGATGGAGACCGCGCTGGGGAATTCCCCTTGTTCGCGCAGCAGCTTCACCAGTTCGAACTGTTCGCCTTCGGCGGTGTCCAGCTTGATTTCGGGGGTCGCGCAGGACTGCGGCAAGCCTTCAAGCAGGGCAGACGGGTCCGGCGCAGCGGACAGGATCTCCAGCAGCCGGGCGGCGGCGTAGATCCCATCGTCAAAGCCGTACCAGCGCTCCTTGAAAAACATGTGACCGCTCATCTCTCCAGCAAGTAGCGCTCCCGACTCACGCATCTTGGCTTTGATGAGTGAATGCCCGGTCTTGCACATGGTCGGTTTGCCCCCGGCCTCGAAGATGGCGCGGGCCACGTGGCGGCTGCATTTCACGTCGTAAAGCACTTCCGCGCCGGGGTTGCGGGACAGCACGTCGCGGGCGAACAAAATCAGCTGCCGATCCGGCCAGATGATCTGTCCCGATTTTGTCACCACGCCCAGCCGGTCGCCGTCGCCGTCGAACGCCAGCCCGACCTCGCAATCGGAATAGCGCAGGCAATAAATCAGGTCCTGGAGGTTCTGCGGGTCGGCCGGGTCGGGGTGGTGGCCGGGAAACGAACCGTCCACCTCGCAGAACAATTCGGTGACTTCGCATCCCAGGGCGCGAAACAGCGCCGGCGCCACCGCGCCCGCCACGCCGCTGCCGCAGTCGATGGCGATCTTCATCGGGCGCGCCATGCGGATGTCGCCCACCAGACGCGCGGCGTAGCAGGGTTGAATCTGCATCTGCGTGCGCCCGCCGGACACGCTGGCCGATTCGATCGGCAGGCGCATCGCGTCGCGCAAGGCGGTAATGCCCTCGCCGTACAGCGACGCGCCGTCCAGCACGATCTTGAAGCCGTTATGGGCGGGCGGGTTGTGGCTGCCCGTGACGGCGATGCCCGCGCCCGTGTCCATCAGCCGCGTGGCGAAATACACCATCGGCGTGGTGGCCATGCCGATGTCGATGACATGCATGCCCGCCGAACGCAGCCCGGCCTGCAACGCCGCCGCCAGCTCAACGCTGCTCAAGCGGCCATCGCGCCCCACCACCATCGACCGCGCCCCCAGCTCGCGCGCCTTGGTGCCGGCCGCCATGCCCAGGCTGTGCGCGAAGCGCGCGTCAATTTCGTCCGGCACCGTGCCGCGTATGTCGTAAGCCTTGAAAACCGCATCCAGAATTTGCGGGGTATCCCAGCCAAAAGTTCCGTGCATGCCAGTTTCTCCGGGTGGCGTTACTTGGGACCGTTCTGTTTGAAATCGCCGTAATACGCCGCACGGGAGTATCGATAATTCCCATACTTGGACCGGAAGCCAAAGCGTTCCGGCATCAGTTTCAAGCCGTTGAACAGCACGCCGTCCACCGGCGCGCCGGCCTGGATCAGGCGCTTGGCCGTTTCACGGATTTCGCCCACCGTGTTCATCCCCGAGCGCACCACGACCATGACGGCGGCGGCATGCGTGCCAACCACGGCCGCATCGGGCGAGGACAGCACCGGCGCCGTGTCCAGGATCACCATGTCGTATTGCGAGGACAGCTCGCGCAAGGTGGCGCCGAACACGGGCGAAGCCAGCAACTCGGACGGATCGAAGGTGACCGCGCCGGTGGCGATGAAGTCCACGCCTTCGGACACGCTGTGCTTTCTGACGCGCGTCAACGGGATCGTGCCGGACAGCACTTCGAACAAGCCGTCTTCCTTGGGCACGCCGAAATAGCGGTTCAGCTGACCCTTGCGGAAGTCGGCGTCGATCAGCAGCACGCGCTTGCCCACGCCGCCCTGGATGAAGGCAAAGTTGGCCGACAGGAACGACTTGCCCACGCCCGCCACCGGGCCGGTGAACATGACCATGTTGTTGGCGGACTGGCGCAGCGACGCTTGCAGCACGTTGCGGAACGATCGCAGGCTTTCGATAGGTGGCGCGTTGCCCTGGCTTTGCGCCAGCAGCGCGGGCACCGTGGCGTTCTTGCGGCGGCTGCGGCGCCACAGCTTGTCCTGCATATCGCTGTACGGAATGGCGGCCAGCACCGGCAGGCCCGTGTAGCGTTCAACGTCGTCGGGTTCCGACAGGCCGCCGAACAGCGCATTGCGCACAAAGGCGCACAGCATGCCGAAGATCAAACCGATGGCCGTGGCCACGCCGATAATGATCGCGGCCTTGGGGCGCACGGGGCGGTCCGGCTGCACGGCGGCATCCAGGATGCGCACGTTGCCGACCTTGCCGGCGCGGATCAAGCGCAGTTGCTGGGCGTTGTTCAGCAAGCCCGTGTACAGCTCGGTGTTGACGCGCACATCACGCACCAGGCGCACCACGTCCTGCTCCAGGTCGGGCAGCGCCTTGATGTTGTTGCCGATGCGGCTGACGTCACCCGACAGCGACGCGATCTGGCGATCGATCGCGACGATGCTGGGGTGCGTGGGGGCAAAGCGCGTGATCAGCTCCTGGCGCTTGGAGCGCAGCTCCATCACCTTGGTCTGCGCGTCCACCGACTGCGCCAGGATCAGCTTGGCTTCTTCGGACAGGTCGATGGTGCCGCGCTTGTTGCGCAAGGCGTTGTACTTGGTTTCGGCCGCGTCCAGCTCGCCCTTCAGGATGGGCAGTTGCTGTTCCAGGAAGCCCAGCGATTTCTCGGCCTGCGCCGCTTTACGGTTGACGTTCTGCTGCACGTATTCCTGGCCGATCTGGTTCAGCACGGCCGTGGTCAGTGCCGGGTCGTTGCCTTCCAGCGTGACGCCGATCACACCCGATGCGCGGCCTCGTTCAAAGATGCCCAGGTGCGATTGCACGTTTTCGATCGCCGCCAGGCGCGAGCTGCGCGAGATCGTGAACTCGGTGCCGGGCCGGCCCGTCAACGCGTCGATATGCACGTCCATCGCGCCCCCGCCGGGCAACAGGAAATGTTCGGGCTTGCCCACCGCGCCGCTGAACGTGGCGCCCGTGAACTTGTCCGTCAACGTGTAGCGGCCCTCGCCTTGCGTGGTCACGCGAAACGGCTTGCCCAGCCATTCGTTGGGCACGTCCAGCTGCGAGATCGCAATCTGTTCGCCGCCCCACGCATAGCCGCCGCGCGGCAGGCTGGACGGATACGGCAACGCTTCATAGCGCTGCGCAAGCCATTCGCCCACCACGGGGAAATAACGCGGCTTGGCGTGGATGTACAACAGGAACTTGTCCACGGCCGGCCCCACCACCATGCGCGAACGCAGCACTTCCATTTCGCCCGAGGTCTCTGCCTTGGTGTCGAACATGGCGGACACGTCGCCCAGCAGGCTGCGCGCCTGGCCGTTCGGCATCTCTTCTTCGACCTGCACGATGATGTCGGCCGAATACACGGATGGGGTCACCATCACATAGGCCAGCGCGCCCAGGAAGGCGAGCAAGGTGATCCCAAGGATCATCCAACGATTCGAAATGATGGCGTCCACGTGCGAGGACAGCGGGGTTTCCTGCTGGCGAGCCGGGACGTTCGGCTCGAATGCTTCGATGGGCAACGACATGCAGCTCTCCAGACGTGGGCGCCGCGGCGGATGCGGCGCCCCCAAAGGCGTTGTTTTGGGCCCGAAGGCCCCGAAAGGCGGACTAGTTGATCGACTTGACGGTCTGCACCGTTTGCGCGCTCGGGAACAGGTTGCTGATGAAGCGGTTCCACCGCACCAGCGCGGCCGTATCCACGAACACGACGTCTTTGGGTTCCAGCTCAAACTTCGCACCAACAGCCAGAGCTTGCGGCGACTTGGCGTTCAGGTGGAACACCTGCGGCGTCGCTTGCTCGGTACTGCGCACAACGAATATCTGCGATGCATCCGCCGTCAACTGGTTCGGGCCACCCGCCATGCCCAGCGCCTCGGTCAACGACATGCGTCCATCGCGCATCACAACCGTGGTGGGCAGGAACACTTCGCCCATCACGAACACCTTGCTGTCGTCGCGCGGCGTAACGCGCACGATGTCGCCCGACTTCAGCATGACCTGATTCAAGTCCTGGCCACGTTCGATCAGCGCGGGCAGGTTCACACGAGTACGGCGGCCATCGCGAATGACATAGACGGCGCTGCGGTCGGCGGTGGGCAGCAAGCCACCCGCGCGGTTGACCGCTTCGAGCAGAGTCATCGGAATGTCGTTGATGGCAACCGTGCCCGGCAACTTGACTTCGCCTTCGACGTAGACACGCTTGCTTCGATAGCCCAGCACGCGTACCGTGATCTGCGGATCCTGGATGTACTTGCCGGAACTATTGACTATGAGATTGCGCGCCTGAAGTTCCGTCAACCCCGCCACTTTCAGCAGTCCCGTATACGGAAATTGGATATATCCAGTGGATGAGACGGTATACCCCGGTATGCCCGAGGCGGTATCCCCCATGACTAGTTCGGTAACCCCAGTCCCGATGGCATAGGTTTGCGTCGGAAGGACGAGTTCGGGGTGATCCCACACCACGATGGAAAGGATGTCGCCCGGCCCGATGCGGTACGGCTCGACGGTGCCGACCAGCTTTTGGACGCCGTCGTTATCGATCAACGCCTGGCGGTTGCGCAGGTCGTCGACCACCAGGGTTGGCGTGATTTCCTTGATCGGCGCCACGGAATTGGGGTCCATGGGATCAACAAGATGGCCGGAATTAAAGGTCATACCGGGAGACAGGGCGCAAGCGCCCAGCGAGGACACGAGCGCGATAGCGGCGATGGCTCGGCTCAACGTTCCGAAAAATGTCGTCATGGCAAATCCACTGTGAATGACTTCGTTGCTTGGAATGGAGCCCGATGCGTAACGGGTTGCGACATTCCACTCTCTTTTCGAAGCCCCGCACATTCGACGGATGCCCTAAGCCTTCTCCTACATCGTTTGGAGGTTTCGGGTACGCCACGCACTCAATAAGATTTCGTCGGTAGCCACATGTTTTGCGGCAGTGCATCGTTTTTTTCTTCGCCGCAAGAAGACTCCCCACGAACAGGAGTGCGCGATGGACCCGTCCCACTCGGACACATCGGCAAGATTCAGCGGAGCAAGCTATCTGTACCGCCTGCTCGATGCCGCGATCGTGATCGCCTGCGGCCTGACTGCCACCGGTTTGAAGTTCTCGGAAGATGCAATGGCGGACCCTCCGCAGATTCATCTATTCCTGATCTATTTGTGCGGCCTGGGCGTGATCGCCCTGTTCCCCGCATTCCGCCTGTATGTGTCATGGCGCGGGCGGCTATTGACCGATCTGGTCGTGCGCAGCCTGGCCGCGTGGGCCACGGTGTTTGCGCTGGGCATCCTTGTCAGTTTTCTCATGCATCAGACCGCCGCGATATCCCGCATGTGGGCGGCTACCTGGTTCGGCATGGCGGCGCTGACGCTGGCCGGCGTACGTATCGCGGTCTACGCCGCGCTGGGCGCCGCGCGCGATCGCGGGCTGAACAAGAAGAACGTGTTGCTGGTGGGCTTCGGCGCGCTGGGCCATGACCTGTGGCGCCGCGTTGAACGCTACCGGGGCGCGGGCTATGAAGTCGCGGGCATCTACGCCGAGCCGCACGAAAGCCTGCCGCCGCAAGTGCGCCGCCTGCACGATCTGGACAACCTGCATTCCTTCGTGCACGAAAACAATGTGCGCGAGATCTGGATCGTCCTTCCGATGGAGGCGGGCCAGGAATTGCGCGAAGTGCTGTATCACCTGCGCAACGACTTGGTGGATATCCGCTGGATTCCGGATGTGATGTCGATCCAGTTGCTGGGCCATCGCATCGGCGAATTTCTGGGGCTGCCCGCCATCCAGCTGAACAGCCTGCCCGCCGCCGGCGTGCGCGGTTGGGCGAAAGAAGTATTCGACCGCAGCTTTGCGTTCTGCGCGCTGATCGGCCTGTCGCCGCTGATGCTGTCGATTGGGCTGGCCATCAAGCTGACCTCACGCGGGCCTGTGTTCTTTACACAACCCCGCCTGGGCGTGGACGGCAAGGTGTTCCACGTCTACAAGTTCCGCACGATGACCGTGCACCAGGAGCAAGGCACCGTCACGCAGGCCACGCGCAACGATTCCCGCATTACGCGCATCGGCGGCTTTTTGCGCCGCACCAGCCTGGACGAACTGCCGCAATTCCTGAACGTGCTGATGGGCGACATGTCGGTGGTGGGGCCGCGGCCGCACGCGCTGGAGCACAACGAAATGTACAAGGACCTGGTGCAGCGCTACATGATGCGCCACCGCGTCAAGCCGGGCATCACGGGGTGGGCGCAGGTCAATGGTTTTCGTGGGCAGACGGATACGCTGCGCAAGATGAGCGACCGCGTCGAGCACGACATCTACTACATCCAGCACTGGACGTTCCGGATGGACCTGCTGATCATCGCCCGCACGGCCGTGTCGGGATGGACGGGTCGAAATGTCTACTAGTCCATTGGGATGGCCCGGCGCGCCCGCGCGCGCAGCGGCGGCCATGACGGCAGATGCGGCATCCACGGGCGTACTGCCGCGCGCGGACTTCCGCCAGGCGGTGGAGATGCTGCCGCTGGTGTCCATCGACCTGTTGTTGCGCGACGGCGCCGGCCGTTATCTGACAGGGCTGCGCACCAACCCGCCGGCGCGTGGCGCCTGGTTCGTGCCGGGCGGGCGCATCCGCAAGAACGAACCGCTGCGCGCCGCGCTGGACCGTATCGCGCGTGAAGAACTGGGGTTGGCCATTGCCCCGGAATCGTGGACGCCGCGCGGCGTGTACGAACACTTCTATGGCACCAATTTCGCGGGTGAAGCGGGACGCTCCACCCACTATGTCGTCCTCGCGTATGAGGCCGAGCTTTCGTTGGATACCGCAACCCTTCCGCGCGGCCAGCACCATGGCTACCGCTGGCTGCAAGCGGAAGAGATCGCCGCCGATCCCGGCGTGCATCCGTACACCCAGGCCTACTTCAAGGAGTGAGCGCCATGACGAATCCCCCTCCCGCCTACCGGGCAGTCATCCTTTGCGGCGGTTCCGGCTCGCGCCTGTGGCCGCTGTCGCGCGAACTGCTGCCGAAGCAGTTCATCCGTTTGACCGATTCGCGCAGCCTGTTGCAGAACACGCTGCTGCGGCTTGGGTCCGCCGGCGCGCAGGCCAAGCCGATGCTGGTCTGCAACGACGCGCACCAGTACATTGCCGCCGAGCAGGCGCAGGAGCTGGGCATCAAGGACGCGGAAGTGATCCTGGAGCCCTTTGCGCGCAACACCGCGCCGGCCATTGCCGCCGCCACGCTGCGCGCCATGCGCGACGGCGAAGACCCCATCATGCTGATCATGCCGTCCGACCACGTGCTGGAAGACGGCGACGTGCTTCGGCAGGCCTTCGCGCAGGCCTATGAGGCGGCGCGCCAGGGTGCGCTGGTCACGTTCGGCATCACCCCCACCGCGCCGCTTAGCGGCTATGGCTACATCCAGTCTGACGAACCCGGCGTGATGGCGCCCGCGCGCCGCGTGCGCCGCTTTGTGGAAAAGCCGTCGCCCGAAGTCGCGCAGCGGCTCATCGATGACGGCGGCTATTACTGGAACAGCGGCATGTTCGCGTTCCAGGCGTCGGTATTCCTGTCCGAGATGGCGCGGCTGGCGCCCAAGATGCTGGAACAGGTGCAGGCGGCGGTGGCCACGGGGCATGGCGAAGCGGGCTTGTTTCATCTGGATGGGCCGTCGTTCGAGGCCTGCCCCAGCGATTCGATGGACTACGCCATCATGGAACGCACCGACAGCGCCGTGGTGATTCCGCTGGCGGCCTCGTGGAGCGCCGTGGGCGCGTGGGACGCGGTCTGGGGCATCGCCCAAAAGACGGTGGAAGGCAATTCCACCACGGGCGATGTGATGGTGGAGGATTCGCGCAATTGCCTGATCCATTCGACCAGCCGGCTGGTTGCTTCCGTGGGCCTGGATGACATCGTGGTGATCGAAACCGCCGACGCGGTGCTGGTCGCGCACAAGTCCCGCTCGCAAGACGTCAAGCGCCTGGTCGAGATCTTCAAGACGCAGCATCGGTCGGAGCTGAACCATCACCGCGAGGTGCAGCGCCCGTGGGGGTCGTATGACTCGGTGGGCCAGGGCCCGCGTTACCAGGTCAAGCGGATCACGGTGAAACCGGGCGCCAGGCTGTCGTCGCAGATGCATCACCACCGGGCGGAACACTGGATCGTGGTGTCGGGCACGGCGCGGATCTACAACGGCGACAAGCAGTACCTGCTGACGGAGAACCAGTCGACGTACATCCCGCTGGGCGAAACCCACAGCCTGGAAAACCCGGGAAAGATCCCGCTGGAAATCATCGAAGTGCAGTCAGGCGCGTATCTGGGCGAAGACGACATCGTGCGTTTCCAGGACATGTATGGCCGGGTCTAGGGAGCCCCCACGCGCCAGGCCCTGCGGGCCCGCGCTGCCCCCCGAGGGGGCCACCCCCGCCTTGGGGCGGCCCGGCGGCGGGGGGGAGCCCCCACGCGCCCACCCCTTCGGGATCGCGCTGCCCGGCGGCGGGGCTGCGGGCCCATGGGAGGAACCTTTCTGGCGACCCGGCGTGGGCCGGCTTTGCCTGCCGGTCGCCGGGCTGTTTTTCCTGGTGTTGATCACTGTGGGGAACCTGCCCGGGCTGGCGGCGGAGATGTCGGATGCGTTTGGGGATAAGCGGCTGCATCTTCTGGCTTACGCCGTATTGACGGGATTGGTCTACCTGTCGGTCAACCGGCGCCCTGCCCTGGTGGCCATGCTGGCGGTCACCGCGCTGGGTGCGCTGGATGAATCAATCCAATCCTTTTTTCCCTATCGACAGGCTGAACTCTTAGACCTTTTGGCCGATATCTTAGCGGCGGGTGCAACAGTAATCTCATTGCACATTGGTTCCGCAGCCTTCGGCTCCTTTCGTGCAGTCACTAAGTCTTAAGGATACAACCATGCCAAAACGGGCACTCATTACCGGCGTTACCGGACAAGACGGGGCCTATCTGGCCGAGTTTCTGTTGGCCAAGGGCTATGAAGTCCATGGCATCAAGCGGCGCGCTTCGCTGTTCAACACCGCCCGCATCGACCATCTGTACCAAGATCCCCATGACAAGCCGCGCAACTTCGTGCTGCATCACGGCGACATGACCGACTCTTGCAGTCTGATCCGCATCGTGCAATCGGTGCAGCCGGACGAAATCTATAACCTGGCCGCACAAAGCCATGTGGGCGTCTCTTTCGAAGAGCCGGAGTACACCGCTAACGCCGACGGCCTGGGTACCCTGCGTCTTTTGGAAGCCATCCGCATCCTGAAGCTGGAGAACAAGGCGCGCTTCTACCAGGCGTCCACGTCCGAGCTGTATGGCCTGGTGCAGGAAACGCCGCAGAAGGAAACCACCCCGTTCTACCCGCGCAGCCCGTACGCCGCCGCCAAGCTCTACGCCTATTGGATCAGCGTGAACTACCGCGAAGCCTATGGGATGTACGCCTGCAACGGCATCCTGTTCAACCACGAATCGCCCAAGCGCGGCGAAACGTTCGTAACGCGCAAGATCACGCGCGGCCTGGCCCGCATCGTGCTGGGTTTGCAGGAATGCCTGTACCTGGGCAACCTGTCCGCGCTGCGCGATTGGGGCCATGCGCGTGACTACGTCGAAATGCAGTGGTTGATGCTGCAACAGGACACGCCCGAGGACTACGTCATCGCTACCGGCTTGCAATACAGCGTGCGCGAATTCATCAATACGGCCGCGCGCGAGCTGGGCATCCTGCTGGCATGGGAAGGCGAAGGCCTGGAAGAAACGGCCACCGTGCTGTTCTCGCCGGTGCACGACGTCAAGCCCGGCCAGGTCATCGTGCGGGTCGACCCGCGCTACTTCCGCCCGACCGAAGTGGAAACCCTGTTGGGCGACCCGACCAAGGCGCGCGAAAAGCTGGGCTGGTCGCCGCGCACCACGTTCGCGGAGCTGGTCAAGGAAATGGTGGAAGCCGACCTGAGGGACGCGCGCCGCGATGCGCTGGTCGAGCAGAACGGTTACGAAATCTACGCCTACAAGGAGTAGCGCGCCATGACGAACCTGGACCAACGCGTGTTCGTGGCGGGCCATCGCGGCATGGTGGGCGCGGCGATCACCCGCGAACTGCAACGCCGCGGCTACCCCAACGTGCTGACCCGCAGCCGGGCCGAGCTGGACCTGGAAAACCAGAACCAGGTGCACCGCTTCTTTTCGACCACGCCGGTCGATGTGGTGTACCTGGCCGCCGCCAAGGTCGGCGGCATCCTGGCCAACCAGAATCATCCGGTCGACTTTCTGTACAAGAACCTGATGATCCAGTGCAACGTGATCCGCGCCGCGTATGCGGCCGGTGTGCGCAAGCTGCTGTTCCTGGGTTCGTCATGCATCTACCCGCGCGAGGCGCCCCAGCCGATCCGCGAAGACGCCTTGCTGACCGGCCCGCTGGAAGCCACCAACGAACCCTACGCCATCGCCAAGATCGCGGGCCTGAAGTTGTGCGAAGCCTATCAGCGCGAATACGGCGCGCGCTTCATCTGCGCCATGCCGACCAACCTGTACGGCCCGCACGACAACTACGACCTGCACAGCAGCCACGTGCTGCCGGCGCTGATCCGCAAGTTCCATGAAGGCCGCGAAGCCGGTCAGGACAGCGTGACGATCTGGGGCACGGGCACGCCGCTGCGCGAGTTCCTGTACGTGGACGATCTGGCCAAGGCCTGCGTGATGCTGATGGAACACCCCGACGCCGAGGGCATCTACAACATCGGCGCCGGCAAGGACATCAGCATCGCGGACCTGGCGGCGCTGGTGGCGCGCGTGGTCGGCTATCAAGGCCGCATCGTCTACGACACCGGCAAGCCCGACGGCACGCCACGCAAGCTGATGGATTCGTCGCGCGTGACGGCGCTGGGCTGGCAACCCGCCGTGTCGTTGACGGACGGCATCGCGCTGGCCTACCAGCACTTCCTGCGTGAACGCGCGGATCAACCCCAATCGGCGCTGCCCGTGGCCTGACGGCCGCGCCAGCACTCACCACAGGCATCCCCGATGTTTGGATTCGTCAGGAAACACATCGCCGGCAACGCCTCCTTCTGGGGGCTGGTGGAATACGGTATCGGCCCGGTCGCCGCGCTGATCGCGCTGCCCATCCTGTTTCGGCAGTTGGGCACGGTGGGCTTTGGCCAGTACTCGATGATCATCGCGCTGGCCGGCTTCGGCAACGCCGCCAACCTGGGCGCGGCCGTAACCGCCACCAAGCTGGTGTCCGAGCGGATGCACGAGCCCGGCGGCGCCTATCGCGCGGCGGGGGTCAGCATGTCGCTGATCGGCTGCGCGCTGGGCGTGGTGACGCTGGCCGCCGTGTTGTTGTGGGCGGTGGTGGGGCTGGCCTGGCCGGCCGCCACGTTCGGCGGCGTGGCCGTCACGCTGCTGGCCTTGCCGGCACTGGCCATCTACCTGACGCAGCAGTACGACCAATTGTTTTCGGGCTGCCTGAAAGGCCGAGAGGACTTTCGCGCCACCGCGCTGTGCGAGGTCTTCAGCCGCAGCGGCACGATGGCGCTGGCCTGCGCCACCGCCTGGATGACCGCATCGCCCACCTACACCGGCCTGGCGCAGGCGCTGGGGCTGCTGGTGGCGGGCAGCGTGAAGATGCGCGTGTTCTCGCGCACCTACGGCCATGTGCTGGTGCGGCCGGTGCGCGATCGGGGCGCCATGATGGACGCCTTCAAGTTTTCACGCTGGTCATGGCTGAACAGCCTTAGCGCGCTGGCCTTCGGATCGGTCGACCGCGTGTTGGTGGGCAGCATGATGGGCCCGGCCGCGCTGGCCATCTACACCGTGGGCGTGCAGGTGGGGCAGATCATCCACACCGCGTCGGTGGCCATCTTCCAGAAAGCCATGCCGCGCGTGACGCGCCTGTCGGTGTCGCCGCCTTACGCGGGCGCCGTCGAACGCGAGATCCGCCGCATGATGGGATGGAACCTGGTGCTGTCCGCCACCGCCACGCTGGCCGTGCTGGCCGTCAGCCATCCCTTGTTGAACCTGCTCTTGGGCGACAACGTGGCGGCCGGCCACCTGGGGACTTTCCAATTGTTGATCGTGGCCTCCGGGCTGCTGTCGTTGAACGCCGCGGCCCACTTTTCTTTGCTGGGGCTGGGCAATTCCCGCGCCGTCGCCATCCTGAACGGGTTGGGCGGACTGGCGATGCTGTGTGTCATGGCGGGCCTTGTGCACGCGGCGGGCGAACACGCCGCGGCGTGGGGCCGCATGGCGTATGCGGCGATCACGCTGGCCGGCGTGGCCCTCGCCATCCGTCAATCCCGCCCCGAATTTCCGGGCGCGTTGCCAGCGGCCACCCGATAACACCTACATGCTGAGGTCTTACATGCGCAATCGTCATAACGAGTATTCACGTCAGCTCATCGACTTCGTCCGCGAGCTGCGTCCGCCCGCGCCGATCGCCGGCGGCCTGTTGCCCAAGGTGACCATCGTGACCCCCTCGTTCAACCAGGCCAAGTTCCTGGAGCGCACCATCCTGTCGGTGCTGAACCAGGGGTATCCGCGTCTGGAATACATCATCATCGACGGCGGCTCGACCGATGGCAGCGTGGACATCATCCGCAAGTACGAGCGCTACCTGACGTACTGGGAAAGCACCCCGGACCGGGGCCAGTCCCATGCCATCAACAAGGGCTTCGAACGCGCCACGGGCGACTATGTCGGTTGGCAGAATTCCGACGACCTGTATTTCCCCGGTGCCTTGCGCAAGCTGGGCGCCGCGGCCGCACGGGGCCGCGCGCCGATCGTCAGCGGCAACCTGTTCGTGGCCGATGCCAACAACCACATCTTTCGCAAGATCCACTACACGCCCGTCAATCGCGGCACGCTGACGGTGGTGAAGGCGTCCATACCCAACCAGTCGGCCATCTTCCGCCGCGACCTGCTGCGCAAGTACGGGCTGTTGCAGGAAAGCATGCGCTACTGCATGGACCTGGAACTGTGGAGCCGGCTGCTGCGCGAAGGCAAGAACCTGATCGTGCCGGACGCGCTGGGCGTCTACACCGCGCATGACGAAACCAAAACGGCGCTGATGCAGGACGTGCTGCTGGAAGAGCGCGAGCAGATCGTCACGCGCATCCGGCGCACCGAACCGGGCCTGGGCAAGCTATTCGAACTGTCATGCCGCGCGTCCAAGGTGGCCGCGCACGCGCGCCAGGGCGACTTGTCTTACCTGTTCGAAAAGCTGACCACCAAGATTTTCGGACGCGACGACTGGGCCGCGCACTAGGACGACGCCGACATGTGCCCGCACCGCCGCTTATCCACTTTGCACCTGCTGGGCCTGTTCGCCTTCACCGCGCTGGCCCTGAACGACGACCGCTTCATCCTGGGCGTGGGCAGCTTCAAGCTGTCGCCCTTCGATGTGCTGTTCGTGGCCATGCTGGCCGTCAAGGCGCTGCGGCTGGCCGAGCCCAGCGCCTACGCCCTGCCCCGCGGCCTGCTTGGCGCGCTGCTGGGCTTGCAGGCCATGTCGGTAATCTATCTGCTGCTGGTGTCCATGCACCACCCCGGCATTGAAACCGGCGACGTGGCGCGCGACCTGCGCATCGTCTTCTACTTCTTGTGCACGCCGTTCCTTTGCTACAAGGACATCGATAGCCCGGCCGCCTACGCCGTGCTGCAAAAGTACATCGTGGCGGCCTGCCTGGCGGTGGCCACGCTGATGCTGCTGGAACAGTTGCAGGGGTTCAGCGTATCGAACCCGCTGCGCAACGTGCGGCTGGGCGTGTGGGCCATTCCGTTTGGCGTGGTGTCGCTGCTGACGTTCCGGCGCACCTTGAACGTGTCCGGTCCCAAAGCCTATGCGTTGACGCTGTACATGCTGCTGGCACTGGTGTTTTCGCTGAACCGCAGCCAGTACCTGCAACTGGCGGTGTCGGTGGTGATTGCCGTGCTGCTGGGCACGGGCCCCGAACTGCGCCGGCGCGCGGTGCTGATCTTCGCCCCCGCCGCCGTTGCGGGCGTGCTGGTGTTTGCCAGCATCGGCTACCTGGACGTGCTGACCAACCGCATCTTCAGCGTGGAAAAGCTGGACGAAGATTCCAGCTACGGCGCGCGCATCCAGGAAATGCAGGGGCAGATGGACTACTTTGCCGAAAGCCCCGTGTTCGGCAAGGGCGCGGGCTTTCGCAGCTGGGTCATGGGCGAAAACGGCTTTGAACTGAGCACGTTCGCGCATAACTCCTGGGCCTTCTACCTGATGAAGTTCGGCGTGGTCGGCACCATCATGATCATGCTGCCGCCGCTGTTGATATTGCTGCTGACGCTGTTGCGGCGATACGCGCATCCCGGCCTGGAAATGCACCGGCGCTACCTGCTGGCCACGGCGCCCATCTACATCTTCATCGATTCCCTGTCCGGTGGGCTGGCCTATGCGCCCAAGACCGCGTTCACCGGCTTCCTGTTGTGCTATTGCCTGTCGCTGATGCGCAATGCGCAGATCATGCCCGTGCCCCGCGCGGACGCGCCCCGTTCCCCGCTATCCCCCAGCCACCGTCCGGATGCCGTGCGCCGGACGCCACCTCGAGTGATTCCTCATGCCTGATGTCTTGTTTGTCGCGCCAGACTTGCACGGCGGCGTCGGTAGATGCGTTGCCTTCATCGTGGATGCCCTGCCGGAACAGGGCGTTGATTCGGGCCTGTTCCTGCTGCGTTCGCGCAACCGCGAATACCCCGTCGCCAACCCGAAGGTGACGCGCGCCCTGCCCATCATTGAATCGCCCACCAAGCTGCGGCTGATGCTGCCCGTGGCGTTCATGCGCCTGTTGGCGCAGATCCGCCGCGACAAGCCGGCCATCGTGTGTTCGCACGGATTGCTGTGCAACATGCTGGTGGTGCTGGCCCGCAAGATACTGGGCGGCACGTTTCGCACCGTGGCGTTCGAGCACAGCAGCCCGGCCATTCATTACGGCGCGTCAAAAATGCGGCGCCTGAAGTGCTGGCTGGTCAGCCAGACGTATCGGCGCCACGACGCGGTGGTGGGCGTGTCGCGCGGCGTCAAGGAAGACCTGGTCAGCATGTTTCCGCCGCTGCGCGGCAAGGTCCACACCATCTATAACGGCGTGCCGCTGGACAACGTGCGCCGCCAAGGCGCGCAGCGCACGCAAGGCGACGCTGCCGCGCCTTATCACGTGGTGGCGGTGGGCCGTCTGGAAGCCGTGAAGGACTATGCCACGCTGGTGGATGCGGCCGCCTTGCTGGACGACCCGGGCATCGCCTTCACCATCCTGGGCGAAGGGTCCGAGCACGACGCGCTGCAAAAGCGTATCGACGAGCGCCCCTCGCGCAGCCCCGTCACGCTGGCCGGCCACATCGACAACCCGTTCCCCGTCATCGCCAGCGCCGGCGCTTTTGTGCTGACGTCCATCCGCGAGAGCTTCGGCAACGTGCTGGTGGAAGCCTTGTGCCTGGGCGTGCCGGTGATCTCCACCGACTGTCCGCATGGCCCCGCCGAGATTCTGGACGCCGGGCGCTACGGGCTGCTGGTGCCGGTGGGCGACGCGGCGGCCTTGGCCGACGCCGTGCGCCGGCTGGCCTACGACGCCAAGATGCGCGAGCAACTGGCCGCGCAAGGCCCCGAACGCGCCGACGCCTTTTCCCTAGAGCGGCACTGCCGCAACGTCATCGCGCTATTCCAGCCGCTGATGCAACGCGGCACGCCCTGAACAGGACAGCATCATGCAGAAAATACCGGTATCCGTGGTTGTCATGACGAAGAACGAAGAGCGCAACATCGCCAAGTGCCTGAAGGCGCTGGTGGAGTTCGATGAAGTGTTCGTGGTGGACTCGAACAGCACCGACGCCACCTGCGCGATGGCCACCGCCCTGGGCGCGCGCGTTTCCAATTTTCAGTGGAACGGCAAGTACCCGAAGAAAAAGCAGTGGTGCCTGGAGCAACTGCCCTTCTCGCACCCGGTGGTGTTGTACGTGGACGCGGACGAAGAAATGACGCCGCAGCTCGCCGCCGAAATCCGCGAGGTGCTGCCGCGTTTCGCAGCGGGCGCGGGCGGCGCGTTCGTGCCCTTCGATTACGTGTTCTGCGGCAAGAAGCTGGTGCACGGCCACCGCGTCTACAAGTTGGCGCTGCTGGCGCGCGACCAATCGCGCTTTCTGGATTACGACGACCTGGACGTGGCGCACATGTGGGAAGTGGAAGGCCACTACCAGCCGCAGGTCAAGGGCGAGACCTTTGCGCTGCGCCAGCGCATGGTGCACAACGACCACGATTCCCTGTTTCACTATTTCGACAAGCACAACCGCTATTCGGATTGGGAAGCCAACCTGCGCACCAAGGGCCTGATGAACGATCCGCGTGAAGCCAACGTGGGCGCGCGCGCATTGCTCAAGCGTATTTTCCAGGCCATGCCGTTCAAGGCACCGATCTCGTTCTTGCACTCGTATGTGTTCCGCCTGGGTTTCCTGGACGGCAAGGCGGGCTATGACTACGCGGTGGCGCGCGCCATGTACTACTGGCAGATCCGCATCAAGACCGAAGAACTGCAAAAGGCCCGCCTGGCGCGCGCCAACGGAACGCAAGCGGACGCCGTGCCGGGGGCCGCCAAATGAGCGCGCTTCAGCAATTGGACCGCTTTGCGCTGGCCCCCGGCCAGCGTGGCCGCTCCGCGCTGCCGGTGCAGCTGTGGTGGACCGTGCAGGCCACGCTGTTTCGGTGGTCGCCCCAGGTGGCGTATGGGTTTCGGCGCTGGCTGCTGCGCTGCTTCGGCGCGCAGGTGGGCAAGAAGGTATTGATCCGGCCGACGGCCACGGTGACGTACCCGTGGAAAGTACAAATCGGCGATTACGCCTGGATCGGCGACGACGCGGTGCTGTACAGCCTGGGCCCCATCCACATCGGCGCCCACGCCGTGGTGTCGCAGCGCAGCTACCTGTGCGCCGCCGACCACGACGCCGGCCAGCCCGACTTTCCCCTGCGCGAACGCGCGGTGCGCGTGGAAGACGGCGCGTGGGTCGCCACCGATGTTTTCGTGGGGCCGGGCGTAACCATCGGCCGTGAAGCGGTGGTGGGCGCGCGCAGTTCCGTGTTTCGCAATATGCCGGCGGCAATGGTGTGCCATGGCAATCCCTGCCGCCCGGTGCGCCCGCGCATGGCGACGGCACCATGAAAATTCTGATCTACGGGATCAACTACGCGCCCGAACTGACCGGCATCGGCAAGTACAGCGCCGAGCTGGCCGAGTGGCTGGCCGCGCATGGGCACGAGGTCAGCGTGGTGACCGCCCCGCCCTACTACCCGCAGTGGCAGGTGCACGACGGCTACCGCGCCGGCCGCTATCGCAAAGAAGAGCGGCGCGGCGTGACCGTGCGGCGTGCGCCGCTGTGGGTGCCCGCGCGCCCCGGCGGCCTGAAGCGGTTGATCCATCTGGCCAGCTTCGCGGTGTCCAGCCTGCCATCGCTGCTGCGCGCGGCAGCGGGCCGGCCGGACCTGATCCTGGTGGTGGAACCGGCGCTGTTCTGCGCGCCCGCGGCATGGATCACGGCGCGGCTGTGTGGCGCGCGCGCGTGGCTGCACATTCAAGATTACGAGGTCGACGCGGCCTTTGAACTGGGCCTGCTCAAGGGAGCGGGCCTGCGCGCGTTGGTCAAGCGGGGCGAGCGCTGGCTGATGCGGCGCTTTGATCGCGTGTCCACCATTTCGAATCGCATGCTGGACCTGGCCCTGGCCAAGGGAGTCGAACCTGATCGCGCGGTGCTGCTGCCGAACTGGATCGACGTCGACGCCATCACACCGCGCGCGCAAGGTGGGGATTACCGTGCGCAACTGGGCATACCCGCGAACGCGATCGTGGCGCTGTATTCGGGCAACATGGGCGGCAAGCAAGGCTTGCAGACGCTGGCCGACGTGGCGCGGCGCCTGGGCCGCGAAAGCCGCCTGTGGTTCATCTTTTGCGGTCAGGGGCCCGAGCGCGCGCCATTGGAAGCGGCGTGCCAGGGCCTGCCCCGCGTGCGCTTTCTGGACTTGCAGCCGGCCGATCGGCTGGGCGCGCTGCTGAACACGGCCGATATTCATCTGCTGCCGCAACGCGCGGGCGCGGCCGATCTGGTGATGCCGTCCAAGCTGACCGGCATGCTGGCCAGCGGCCGCCCGGTGGTGTGCGGCGCGGCGCCGGGCACCGAGCTTGCCGGTGTGGTGGCGCGCTGCGGGCTGCTGACGCCGCCCGAGGACGCCGAGGCCATGGCGGAGGCGGTGCGCAAGCTGAGCTACAACGCGCAGATCCGCGAAACGCTGGGCGCCAACGCGCGCCAGTACGCGCTGACCCACCTGCACGTGGATGCGGTGCTGGCGGCGGCTGAACGGGAGTTCGCCAAGGTGGTGGGCAAGCGCGCAACGACGGCAGCGGCGCCGGCGCCAACGGTGGATGTGGTCCCGCGCGAGGGTGAACGGTAACGGCTACCCGCGTGGAGGATCCAAGCGTTGAATGAACGGTAGAGATCGATGGATCCCTACCGTTTTTTTATTTTGCTTTGCTTTTGCTTTGCGTAGGCTTTGCTTGCGCGCTTTCCGGCAGCGGCCAAAGAAACGGCCGGGCGTTACCCCGGCCGACAGGCGTGGCCTGCAAGGGGCCGGCGCCCCTTAGCCCGGCCCATCCTTCTTCGGGGTGGGCGGCGGGCCGCCGCTACGCACCAGGCCCATCTGCACCGCGATGTAGGCGGCCTCGGCCTGGTTGCGCGCATTCAACTTCCAGTACAGCGTGCGCGCGTGGCTCTTGACCGTGGCCACGGATATGCCGACATGCTGGCCGATCTCGCGCATGGTCTTGCCTTGCACCAACAGTTGAAGAATCTCTTCCTGGCGCTGTGTCAGTTCACGCAATTCCTGCATGGGCGCCTGCGCCACGCCTTGGGGCCGTCCGGCCGGTTGCGGATAGCATTCGCCCCCCGCCACCACCAGGCTGACGGCGGCGGCCAGCGCGTCTGGGCTGGAAGCCTTGGGCAGATAACCGGCCACGCCTGCCCGCGCACACGCCCCCATCACGGCGGGGTCCAGCACGGAATACAGCACCAGTACCAGCCTGGGCATGAAGAAGGCCATGGCCTGCGAGATAAGCCCGATGTCCTGTTCCGCAACGCCGCTGCAACCGATCACCAGCAACTCGACTGGGCGGTTGATCGAACTGGACATGTTAAGGAGGTGAGCTGGCGATATTGCCAGGATGTCGTCGGCGTTCCGTACGCGCTCCAGCACATGCTGGATCGCGACGCGAAGCAGAGCGTAGTCTTCGATCAGTACGGTTGTCATCCCGGGGAGAACCTTGTGACACATGGCCCATTCACGGTTCCCATGGCGTCGGCGCATCACGCTGCGATGGCAGGTTATGTGCGGCGCCAGCCCCAAGGGAATCTTGTCCGCGCTATTGGGTCGCGATTGCGAGGCGTTGTGATTCGCGCTCTCGACCCATGCTTGCGGACACAACCCATGCTATCAGCGGCACTGTTCGCTGAATCTCGTTCAGGAGGATGATTGGAGGAGGAAAGCCGCATCCGAAATGTCTGCGGGTACTGCGATGTATGACTTAGGCGGGATGGAGGGGCGAACCCGGCAGCAACAGAACAGACCTGTTCCTGGCTGCCGGGCAGGCGGCGCGCCCATTACTACCCAAGCTTGCGCCCATAGATCTGCCCGGCGTCCGATTCCCTGCCATTGGGCTCATGCCATTCCAAGGTTGCGCCGCGTTGCAGCGCTGCGTATACGGCTTCGCCCTTGTTCTTGACATGCAGACGCTGGTAAAGCGTGCAAGCATGCGTCTTTGCGGTAGCAACCGAGATGTTCAGCATGCGGCTGACCGTCTTGATCGGATACCCCCTGGCCAGCAACACCAGCACTTCGTACTGACGCGGCGTGATCTGAAGCAGCTGCGCACCGGCGCTGACCGGCATGGAGCCCTTGCTGGAAGCGTCGTCGCCATCACGTGGCGGCAGCGCGCAGACCGTCGAGGCAGGCGCTTGCAATGCCTGCTCGCTGGGGAAGCACTGACCGCCGGCCATGACCAGGCGAATCGCGGCTTCCAGAATCTCGACCGAAGCCGTCTTCATCAAGCAGCCATACACACTAGCGCCGGGCAAGCCTTGCACCGGCATCGGCAACGGCATCACGTCCGTCAACAGCAGAATCCGCTTGGGCGTCAGAACACGCTGAATTTCATGCAGCGCGCTCCATGCTTCATCGGTATCCACCGGCAACCCATAGATCAAGAGATCGGCGCCAGCGTGCGCGCCATCGGCCTTGGACAAGTCCGCCAAGCCCATACCCTCGATTTCCCACACATCGTCCAACTTGCTGAGTATCTGCCACAACCCCAACCGCAGTAGCGGATGGGCTTCAATCAGGACCATCTTGGCCATGGTGTCCTCCCGGTTTTTCGACGGGCCTAGAAGGGATCTTCGCTGTGCTGAAGACTATTTTTTTTCCAGCCCCGCGGGGGTGGTCCGCAATATCCCGGAATATCTAATGAAGCTGGACCGGGGCATTTGGGCTGGGCAACTTTGGTAGCCAACATAACGGATGGCATGGACCCATCTTATGGTTCGAAACCTTCAAAATCAAGACGTTTCAGGGCGATATAATCCGATAAAAACAGAAATCATTCGTTAGCCTTAATCACTCTCGTAAATATGGATGAGAGCTGTCCCTCCGCCTTTCTACCGCTAGGGTTTTCACCAGCTTTCCCAGGCACCCGGGCGGTCGCCCCCTATGAGGCCCTGCCCCGAAAGGCTTGAATGGTAACGATTTGGACCAAAAGCGGGCAGCAAAAAAGCCGCAGCGGGTCGCGGGCCCGTGGCGGCCGATATGCCGAAATCTGCACCGAAGAACTTTCGATATGTTTCCGCGGACACACCCCTGCCCGCTCCGGATCATCGAATCGAAATATAGGTAACATTTTTATTTTGGCGCGCCGGGCTTCATTTACTCCATATAGGCGAAGTCAAATACGGTATGACCCCCCTGATGGTGCCAATGGTGCATTGAAGCATGACGCTTGCGTAAAAAGCTGGCGTAGTGAATTTCGCCATCCGTTTCCACATACGTGGATGGTGTCAGCTCTTCGATACGGTTCAGCGACACGCCCTTGCCGTAGTGGCAAAAGCCCTGGTACTGGGCACAGCGGATCACCTCTCCGCTAGGCGAGACAACGATCCCCGCGTTGCGGGCGCGCATCGGGTTGCGCACGATGGGGTTGCAGGCGTGCGGCGTCCACTCGGTCGAGCGCGGCGAATCCGAGAAGAACGCGAATAATTCATCGCAATGGCTTTGGCCGTCTGTTCTATCGATATTCGTTAATAACCACCAATATTCTCCGTGTTTAAAAATAATGGTATCCACGGCGGATATATTGGTCATTAACGTGACATCGAGCTCCCATTTCAGGGGAAATTCAGTGCATTTCCATAATTCAATACTGCGATTTCCGCACGTTTCCGGAACCATGTAGGTCACACCGTCGTGTTCAAAAATATACGGGAACGACAGGTGATAAGGCAGGTTCAAGGCAGTGCCCAACAGTCGGAAAGCCCCGTCGGAGTAGGTCGCGACCGAAATCGTGCCCTTCCGTGAAGTGAAGTCGTAATCTTCAAAAAATATATATGGTTTTTTATCGTGCGTATAAACAAACGGATCTGCGAAGAACCTACCTTTGGGAGGTTGCAGCACCATGGCTTCGGATACCACCGCCTGTTGCCGGGATGACGGAAACATACCAATCCGCCAACGCACATTGCGCTTCATGATGCGCCGCACAATCAAATCCGACATTAACCACGCCTGGCGCGCAATATACGCCGCGCTGTCCCACTCCCCGGGGTCGGCCCGGCGCGGGCCGCTCATGATCTGCATGTCGGGCGCCGGCTCGCTCTGGCGGGCGCGCGCCAGGGCCTGCAAGGCGTCGTAGACCATGAAATTTCCCAGGCTGAAAGCGCGGGCCTGATTCTTCAACCAGAACACTTCCGTATTGAAACTGCGCTGGTCCAGCAGTTCATCCTGCTCGGCCGCCGCGCCGATCCGCCAGAGTTTGACGGTCGTGTGATCCTCGCGCTGAAAGACCTCCCAGAAACCGGCGTAGCGGCTGGTCGACACGGCAATATCCGAATAGCTCAACTGCCAGACCCCCAAGCGCGCCCACTCGGCCATTTGCTCACGGGCCGCGCATGACGAACCCAGCGTGATGACCAGGTCCAGCCCCAAAGCCGTCACCGCCTCCTGGGCCCCCGGCGCGGCCTGCCCCGCTTCCAGCGGCAGCACCGGCACTGACGGGGACGGCATGCTCTTGCGCAAATCGGCGCACGACAGCATCTGGCGTTGCTTGGCCGGCAGCATCCGGCCCTCGAAGCGCGACAGCGTCCCGAACAATGCCCTGACGGCCAGGCGCGGCGCCGCCGACGTCGCCTCGGCGTTCATCACCAGTAAGGCCGAGATGTCGAAATCCTGACTATGGACGAGCCAATCCACCATCTCATGCATCCAGCCGGGTTGCTCATACCCGTCAACCAACAGTCCCACTCGGTAGGTTTTCATATGTCCCGCTCCTGTGTCAGGGCGTCTAGGGCGAGCGCACCGGCCTGGTGCGCGGGCGAGCCCCTTGCATCGCCGGTACAACGCAATTGAGTCCTCGCGCTGATACTGCGGCGTTTTGCCCCTGCCTTCCAGACCACATTCATCCTAGGTCGGCCGTCCGAGGACGAACGGTTCAGGATCGTGCCGGCGGCCGAGGCGCGCTCATGCAAGTGCGTGCGTCAGCTCATCCTTCTGGTCTAGCTGACCCGGTGCAACAAGCTCGCCACCTAGTGCTCAAGGGATGTTGCAGGCGCACGTTAGGGGTAAACCCTATTGGGGATAGCCGAGGCTCGCTTCTCATTCTTCGCTAACGCATAATGATTTTTAAACGAACGTTTGAATTCAACCTTATGCAAGAAATCAGAACTCCCACTACCCGCGAATCCATCCTGGACACCGCCGAAGCGCTGTTTGCGCAGCAAGGCCACGAGGGCACCTCGATGCGCCAGATCACCGGCGCGGCCGGCGTCAATCTGGCCTCGGTGAACTATCACTTCGGCTCGAAAGAGTCACTCGTGCAGGCGGTGCTGAAACGGCGGCTGGAAGTCCTGAACCGCGAGCGCCTGCGCCTGTTGGACGAACTTGAGGCGCAATCCGAAGGCAAGCCGCTCAAGCCGTCGCAGATCGTCGACGCTTTTTTCGGCACGCTGCTGCGCCTGGCCGCTGACCCGGCCCAAGCCGGCAGCACCTTCCTGCCGCTGCTGGAACGCACCATGACCGAGCCGTCCGATTTCATCCGCGCCCTGTTCGCGGAGGAATACGCCGACGTGCTCGAGCGCTACCGCAATGCCCTGTTTGCCGCGCTGCCCGATGTGCCCAAGGCCGAAATCGTGTGGCGCTTCCAGTTCATGCTGGGCGCCACGTCGTACGCCATCATCGGCACCGACCTGCTGCGTTCCGTCACGGGCTGGCAGATCGACGAAGCCGAACAACCCGACAACCCCGACCTGCTGTTGCCCCGCCTGATGAGCTTCCTGCTGGGCGGCTTGCGCGCCCCGCTGCCGCCGGTGGCGGGCGCCTAGCCGACATCGGCATCGGCATCCTCGGAATTAGAACCAGACCGACCAGAACACCCATTACGGAGACAAAGACATGTCCGCAGTCATCCTCACGCTAGTCGTCATCGCGGTGCTTGCCGCCATCGTGCTGGGCGTGCGGCCACTGCGGCGGGCGCTGCTGTCGGCGCCCATCTTCAATCTGTACCGCAAGGTGCTGCCGCAGATGTCCGACACCGAACGCGACGCCCTGGAAGCCGGCACGGTCTGGTGGGAAGGCGAACTGTTTCGCGGCCGCCCGGACTGGAGCCGTCTGCTGGCCTACCCGCGCCCGCGCCTGACCGATGCCGAACAGCAGTTCCTGGACGTCCAGGCCGAGCAGGCCTGCCGCATGGTCAATGACTGGAGCGTCACACAGGAACGCTACGACCTGCCGGCGGACGTGTGGACCTATCTGAAGTCCCAGGGTTTCCTGGGCATGATCATCCCGAAGGAATACGGCGGCCTGGGCTTCTCGGCCTATGCCCATTCCGAAATCGTGACCAAGCTGTCGACGCGCTCGTCGGCGCTGGCCGTGTCGGTGATGGTGCCGAACTCGCTGGGCCCGGCCGAACTGCTGCTGCACTACGGCACCGACGAACAGAAAAACCACTACCTGCCGCGCCTGGCGCGTGGCGACGAGGTGCCGGCCTTTGCGTTGACCAGCCCCTGGGCTGGTTCGGACGCCGCGGCCATTCCCGACAGCGGCATCGTCTGCAAGGGCGAATGGCAAGGCCGCGAAGTGATCGGGATGCGCGTCACCTGGGACAAGCGCTACATCACGCTGGCCCCGGTCTGCACGCTGCTGGGGCTGGCGTTCCGCCTGTACGACCCCGATGGCCTGCTGGGCGGCAAGAAAGACCTGGGCATCACCTGCGCGTTGGTGCCGCACGACCATCCCGGCGTGGACACCGGCCGCCGCCACTTCCCGTTGAACGCGATGTTCATGAACGGCCCGACGCGCGGCACCGACGTCTTCATGCCGCTGGACTTCATCATCGGCGGCCCGGCCATGGCCGGCCAGGGCTGGCGCATGCTGATGGAATGCCTGGCGGCCGGCCGATCGATTTCGCTGCCGTCTTCCAACACCGGCATGTCCAAGCTGACGGCGCGCGCCGTGGGCGGCTATGCCCGCGTGCGCAGCCAGTTCCGCATGCCCGTGGGCAAGTTCGAAGGCGTGGAAGAAGCGCTGGCGCGTATCGGCGGCCACACCTACATGATGGATGCCGCGCGCAGCATGACGGCGGGCGCCGTGGACCTGGGCGAGAAACCGTCCGTTGTGTCCGCCATCGTCAAATACCATGTGACCGAACGCGCCCGCCAGGTCGTCAACGACGGCATGGACGTGATCGGCGGCAAGGGCATCTGCCTGGGCCCCAACAACTTCCTGGGCCGCGCGTATCAGCAGATTCCCATCGGCATCACCGTCGAAGGCGCCAACATCCTGACGCGCAGCCTGATCATTTTTGGACAAGGCGCGATTCGCTGCCATCCCTACGTGCTGGCTGAAATGCAGGCGGCGCAGTCGCCCAACGCCAAACAGGGGCTGGACGACTTCGACCGCGCATTCTGGGGTCACGTCGGCTTCGTGGCCAAGAATACGTTGCGTACCCTGGGCACCGCGCTGACCGGCGCGCGCTTTGTTGCCGTGAACGCCGACGTCGCGCCCGACATGAAGGCCTATTACCCGCTGCTTAGCCGTTATTCCGCCGCTTTCGCGCTGCTGGCCGACTCGATGATGCTGGTGCTGGGCGGCAGCCTGAAGCGCCGCGAACGCCTGTCGGCGCGCTTGGGCGACGTGCTTTCGCAGATGTACCTGATCAGCGCCACACTCAAGCGCTTTGAAGATGAAGGCCGTCAGGCCGCCGATGCGCCGCTGGCGCACTGGTCGATCCAGGACGCGCTGTTCAAGTTGCAGGAAGCCTTTGATGGCGTGCTGGCAAACACGCCCAACCGTTTCGTGGCCTGGACCTTGGCGCGGCTGATCTTCCCGTGGGGCCGCACGCAAACGCCGCCGTCAGACGCGCTGGGCCAGGACGTGGCGCGGCTGTTGATCGCCCCCAGCGCCACGCGCGACCGCCTGACCTCGGGCTGCCACTTGCCCGCCACCGCCGACGAGCCCGTGGGCGCCATCGAACTGGCGTTGGCGGCCACGCTTGCCGCCGAGCCCATCGAAGCCAAGATCCGCGAACTTGAAAAGCGCGGCGCCCTGCAAGGCAATCCGCAAGCCAACGTGCGCGACATCGCCGACGCCGCCTACGCGGCCGGCGGCATCACCGCCGAAGAGTACGCCGTGGTCAAACACCGCAACAGCTTGCGCGATACCGTGGTGCAAGTGGATGATTTCCCCTTTGACCTGGGCAAGGCGCAGGCCGACCGGCCCGCCGCCGAACGCAAGGTCGCCTGACGGAGGAAACCGATGGCATTCAAACCGGTTTACGTCGTTGATGGGGCCCGCACGCCCTTTCTGAAAGCCCGCACCGGCCCCGGCCCGTTTTCGGCCGGAGACCTGGCCCTGCAAGCTGGCCGCGCCCTGCTGCTGCGCCAACCCTACGCCCCCACCGATCTGGACGAAGTCATCATCGGTTGCGCCGCGCCATCGCCCGACGAGATCAACATCGGCCGCGTGATTGCGCTGCGCCTGGGTTGCGGCAACCACGTGCCCGGATGGACCGTGATGCGCAACTGCGCATCCGGCATGCAGGCCCTGGATTCCGGCATCGCCAATATTCAAACCGGCCGTTCGCAGTTGGTGCTGGCTGGCGGCACCGACGCCTTGTCCCGCGCCCCGCTGCTGTTTTCCGACGACATGGTGCGCTGGCTGTCCGGCTGGTATGCGGCGCGCGGCATCGGCGCCAAGCTGGCCGCGCTGCGCGGCTTCAAGCTGAAGAACCTGGCGCCTGTCATCGGCTTGCTCAAGGGGTTGACCGACCCGGTGGTGGGCCTGTCGATGGGCCAGACGGCAGAAAACGTGGCCACCCGTTTCGGCATCGACCGCGCCGCCATGGACGCTTATGCGGCCGGCAGCCACCAGCGCGTTCTGGCCGCGCGC
>NZ_JBLVOL010000137.1:49785-84188 GCF_053543755.1 Achromobacter semiaridum
GGCCGGGCGCGCGGCCGGCGCGCTGAACGAGATCACGCCGTTGATCGACAACAAAGGCAAGCTCTACCCCGACGATGACGGCGTGCGTGACGATTCCACGCCCGAAAAACTGGCCAAGCTGCGGCCGGTGTTCGACAAACCGTGGGGCAACATCACGGCGGGCAACAGCTCGCAGGTGACCGACGGCGCGGCCATGCTGGTGCTGGCGTCCGAAGAAGCGGTGGCCAAGTGGAACCTGCGCCCCCTGGGCCGCATCGTGGACAGCCAGTGGGCTGGTCTGGACCCCGCACAAATGGGCCTGGGTCCGGTGCATGCCGCCACGCCCATCCTGCAACGCCATGGCCTGGGCTTGAATGACCTGGACTTGTGGGAAATCAACGAAGCCTTCGCCGCGCAAGTGCTAGGGTGCCTGGCGGCATGGCGTGATGATGCCTATTGCCAAGCGCATTTTGGTACGCCAGCATGGGGGCCGCTGGACCCGACCAAGCTGAACGTGGACGGCGGCGCCATCGCCATCGGCCACCCCGTGGGTGCGTCCGGCGCGCGCATCGTGCTGCATCTGCTTGAAGCGTTGAAGCGCCGTGGCGCCAAGCGCGGCATGGCGGCCATCTGCATCGGCGGCGGCCAAGGCGGTGCCATGCTGGTTGAAACCCTGGACGAGGACCGCCCATGACGACAATGGACACGCTTTCCCACTGGCGCCTGGACCGCGACCCCGACGGCCTGGCCCGCCTGACGTTCGACCGCGCGGGCAGCGCCGTGAACGCGCTGTCGGCCGACACCATGGCGGAACTGGCGGTCGTGCTGGACGCCCTGGACGCCGCGCCGCCGGCCGGCCTGATCATTCAGTCGGGCAAGGCCACCGGTTTCATCGTGGGCGCCGACGTCAACGAATTCGCCAGCCTGGACACGCCCGAACAGGCGCGCGGCCTGATCGCACGGGGTTGGAACCTGTTTAACCGACTGGCCGCCGTGCGCTACCCCACCCTGGCCCTGATCCAGGGCCACTGCCTGGGCGGCGGGCTTGAATTGGCGCTGGCGTGCCGCTACCGCCTGGTCGCCGATCAGCCCGGCACGTCGTTGGCGCTGCCCGAAGTCATGCTGGGCATCTTCCCCGGCTGGGGCGGCATGCTGCGCTTGCCGCAGGTAATCGGCGCGCCCGCCGCGCTGGACATGATGCTGACCGGCCGGGGCGCGGATGCGCGACGCGCCGCCGCGCTGGGCCTGGCCGACGCGCGCGTGCCGCCACGTTTGCTACAGGCCGCCGCGCGCCAGATGGTGCTGTCGAAAAAGCCGCCGCGTCGCGCACACGGTATCGGCGCCTGGGCCAACCGCTGGCCCTTCAAGGCCCTGGTCGCCAACCGCGCACGCAAGCAGATCGCCGCCAAGGACCCGCTGGGCCACTACCCCGCCGCCCCCGCGATCGTCACGATATGGGAAAAGCATGGCGGCAACGCCTTGCAGGCGCCTGACCTGATCGACGCCATCATTTCGTCCGACACCGCCCGCAACCTGTTGCGTGTGTTCCGCCTGCAAGAGCGCCTGAAGGCCAACGGCAAGCAGACCGGCGTCACGCCGGCCAGCCATGTGCATGTGGTGGGCGCCGGCACCATGGGCGGCGACATCGCGGCCTGGTGCGCATACAAGGGCTTGACGGTGACGCTGCAAGACCAGGACATGGCGCGCATCGCACCGGCCATCGAGCGCGCCGCCACGCTGTATGCGCGCCGCCTGAAAGACCCGCGCCTGGTTCGCGCCGCGCTGGACCGCCTGATACCCGACCCCACCGGCGGCGGCGTGCCGCGCGCCGACATCATCATTGAAGCCATCAGCGAACAGCCCGAGGCCAAGCGCGCGTTGTACGCGTCGCTGGAACCGCGCATGAAGGCCGATGCGCTGCTGGCCACCAACACGTCCAGCCTGTCGCTGGAAACGCTGCGCAGCGGGCTGGCTCGCCCCGAGCGGCTGGTGGGCATCCACTTTTTCAACCCCGTGGCCAAGATGCCGCTGGTGGAAGTGGTGCATGCCGAGGGCGATTCGGGCGAGGCCACGGCGCGCGCCTGCGCTTTCGTGGGCCAGATCGACAAACTGGCGCTTCCCGTCAAGAGCGCGCCGGGATTCCTCGTCAACGCCGTGCTGGCGCCCTATATGCTGCAAGCCATGCGCAGCGTGGACGACGGCATGGCGCCGGAAACGGTGGATGCCGCCATGGTCGAATTCGGCATGCCGATGGGGCCGCTGGAATTGGCCGACACCGTCGGGCTGGACATCGCCCGCGCGGCAGGCGAGCAACTGGCCGGTGGTGCCGAGCCACCGCGCTGCCTGGCCGAACGCCTGGCGCGTGGTGACCTGGGCAAGAAAAGCGGCAAGGGCTTCTACGCCTGGCGCGACGGCAAGCCGGTCAAGCAAGGCACGGCGGTCAAGTCCGGCGCGGCAAGCCTGGGCGGCGATCACCATGCCACCACCGGCGCCCCCGCCGGGCTGGCGCAGCGCCTGATCCAGCCCTTGGTGGATGCCACCTTGGAACGCGTGCAGTCCGGCGTGGTGGCCGATGCCGACTCGGCCGATGCCGGGGTGATTTTTGGAACGGGGTTCGCGCCTTTCACGGGCGGACCCCTGCATTACCAGGCCAGCCATGCCTGGCGCAGCAGCAAACCGGCTCACGCCGAATAGACCGGGGTCACAAACAGACCGGCAGTGCAAGAAGAGACATACATCCAACTCGAGGAGGCAGTACCATGCGCAGACGTTCATTGTCCCTGAGCACCTTGTCGGCCCTTGTGGTCGGCCTGGGCGCGTCCGCAACGTCCTATGCCGCCGGCTTTCAGCTTTTAGAGCAGAACGCCAGTGGCTTGGGCAACGCTTACGCAGGCTCGGCGGCAAATCCGGAAAACGCCAGCATCATTTACTTCAACCCGGCCGGCATGACCTACCTGCCCGGCGTGAACTTTTCGGGCGGGGTCAACCTCATCAAACCCTCGTTCAAGTTCAAGGACAACGGCAATAGCCGTAATCCCAGCGTTCCCGGCCTGCCCGGTTCAGGGCTGAACGGCTCGGCCCCCACCGGCGGCAATGGTGGTGACGCAGGCAACCTTGGCGTGGTGCCCAACCTGTACGCCTCCTGGCAATTGAACGAGCAGTGGTACATCGGCCTGGGCGTCGGCGCGCCGTTCGGCCTGATGACCGAATACGACGATGGCTGGGTCGGCCAATACCATTCGAACAAATTCGAGATCAAGACGATCAACGTAAACCCGTCGATCGCCTACAAGGTCAACGAAAAGTTCTCGATGGGCTTCGGGCTGAACTGGCAGCACATCGATGCCAACTACAAGAAGAAAACGGTGGTGCCGATTGCGGGCCTGCCGGTCGCCACCAACGGCGACGCCGACCTGAACCTGAAGGGCGACGCTTGGGGCTGGAACGTGGGCTTCATGCTGCAACCCACCGAAGACACGCGCATCGGCCTGTCGTACCGCTCGAAGATCAAGCACACGGCCAAGGGCGACACCGACATCACCAGCATCGGGCCCACCAAGCAATCGGTGTCGTTTGACGCCAAGGCCTCGGTAGACTTGCCCGACACGCTGATCCTCAGCGCCGCCCACCAGCTAAACGAGCGCTGGGAACTGTTGGGCGACGTGTCCTGGACGGGCTGGAGCAGCATCCCCGAGCTGAAGATCCGCAACTCGGGCCCTGGCGCGCGCGATGACGAACTGCCGCTGAACTTCCGCGACACCTGGCGCGTCGCACTGGGCGCGAACTACAAGTTCGCCCCGGACTGGAAGTGGAAGTTCGGCCTGGCGTACGACCAGTCGCCCGTGCATGACAAGGCCGACCGCCCCACGTCCCTGCCAGACAACGACCGCTACTGGTTCTCGACCGGCGTGCAGTGGGCGGCCACCAAGAACACCACGCTGGACCTGGGCTACACCTATCTGTACCTGCGCAAGACGGACATCGACACGACGTCCGGCAGCCAGGCGACCAAGGGCCGCGTGGCGGGCACCTATGACAGCAGCGGCCACATCGTCGGCCTGCAACTGTCGTCCCGCTTCTAGCCTTGCGCGGGTGGGCGGCCGCGCGCCGCCCGCCCGCTTTACACAGGAGAATCCCCTTGAGCAAGTTCGTCGTCAAACACGTTGCCGTCCTGGGCGCCGGCGTCATGGGCGCGCAGATCGCCGCCCACCTGGCCAATGCCGGCGTACCGGTCACCCTGTTCGACCTGGCCGCCCGTGAAGGCGATCGCAACGGCATCGTCAACAAGGCGCTGGCCGGCCTGAAAAAACTGGAACCGGCGCCGCTGGCCGGCCCGGCCCGCCTTGCCCTGATCACCCCCGCGAACTACGACGACCACCTGGACGCGCTGCGCGGATGCGACCTGGTCATCGAGGCCATTGCCGAACGCATGGACTGGAAGACGGCGCTCTACGAGCGGATCGCTCCGCATGTGTCGCCCGACGCCATCATCGCGTCCAACACGTCCGGCCTGTCTATCGACGCGCTGGCCAATGCCTTGCCCGAAAGCTTGCGCGAGCGCTTCTGCGGCATCCATTTTTTCAATCCGCCCCGCTACATGCGGCTGGTGGAGATCATTGCCACGTCGCATACGCAGCCGGCCGTGCTGGACCAGTTGGAAACCTGGCTGACGTCCACGCTGGGCAAGGGCGTGATCCGCGCGCTGGACACGCCCAACTTCGTGGCCAACCGCATTGGCGTGTTTTCCATCCTGGCCGCCATGCACCACACCGCGCGGCTGGGCTTGGGCTTTGACGAAGTCGACGCGTTGACCGGCCCGAAGATCGGCCGCCCCAAAAGCGCCACCTACCGCACGGCGGACGTGGTTGGCCTGGACACGCTGGCCCACGTGGTCGGCACCATGGAAAAGAACCTGCCCGATGACCCCTGGCACCGCTACTTCGCGCTGCCCGACTGGCTGTCGGCCTTGATTCAAAAGGGCGCGCTGGGTCAGAAGACGGGCGCCGGCGTCTACCGCAAGCAGGGCCGCGACATCCTGGTGCTGGACCTGAAGGCGCAAGACTACGTGCCCAGCGCCGGCAAGCTGGCCGACGAAGTGGCCGCGCTGTTGAAAGAACGCGACCCCGCCAAGCGCTTTGCCGCCCTGCGCGCCAGCGCCCACCCGCAGGCGCAGTTCCTGTGGAGCCTGTTCCGCGACATCTTTCACTACAGCGCCGTGCAGCTTGAACACGTGGCGGACAACGCGCGCGACCTGGACCTGGCCATGCGCTGGGGGTTCGGCTGGTCGCAAGGCCCGTTTGAAACCTGGCAGGCCGCCGGCTGGCAGGCGATTGCCGCCGCCGTGGCGGACGACATCGCCGCCGGCCGCGCCATGAGCAACGCGCCCCTGCCCGCCTGGGTGCGGGAGGCCGACCGCCAGGGCGTGCACGCGCCGCAAGGCTCGTATTCCGCGCGTACCGCCAAGTTGCATCCGCGTTCGTCCTTGCCGGTGTATCGCCGCCAGCTGTTCCCCGAACGCGTATTTGGTGAAGGCCCCGACGACCGTGGCGTCACCGTCTGGGACAACGAAGGCGTGCGCCTGTGGAACCTGCCGGACGTGGACCCGGGCATCGCCATCCTGTCCGTCACCTCAAAGAACCACACGCTGGGCGGTGAAGTCCTGGAAGGCGTGCTGCAAGCCGTCGCGCGCGCCGAACGCGATTTCGACGGCCTGGTGATCTGGCACGAACCGCCCTTTGCCGTGGGCGCCAATTTGCAGCAGGTGGTGCAGGCTTGCGCCGAGGGCAAGTTCGACATGCTGGAAGCGATGGTCGAAAAATTCCAACGCGCCTCGCAGTCGTTCAAGTACGCCCGCATACCCACCGTGGCCGCCGTGCAGGGCATGGCGCTGGGCGGGGGCTGCGAATTCCTGATGCATGCCTCGCACCGCGTGCTGGCGCTGGAAAGCTATATCGGGCTGGTGGAAGCGGGTGTCGGATTGATCCCGGCCGGTGGCGGCAGCAAGGAATTCGCGGGTCGCGCCGCCGCGCTGGCGGCCAAGACCGCCACGCCCGGTGAAGTCTTCCCGTACCTGCAACCGGTCTTTCAGACTATCGCCATGGCGCAGGTGGCGAAAAGCGCGCTGGAAGCCATCGACGCCGGGTTCGCGCGCGAGCACGACGTGGTGCTGTTTCATCCCGACGAGCTGCTGTTCGTGGCCATCGGCCAGGCGCGCGCAGCCGCCGAAGCGGGCTACACGCCGCCCCCGCGCCTGTTGAATATTCCGGTAGCGGGCCGCAACGGCATCGCCAACTTCGAGATGGTGCTGGTCAACATGCGTGAAGGCGGCATGATCAGCGCGCACGATTACCGCGTGGCGCGCAGCGCCGCCGTGGCCTTGTGCGGTGGCGAGGTCGAGACCGGCACCAAGGTGGACGAAGAATGGCTGCTGGCGGTCGAGCGCCGCGAATTCGTGGCCCTGTTGCGCACGCCTGAAACCCAGGCCCGCATCCGCCACACGCTGGAAACCGGCAAGCCGTTGCGCAACTGAGGAAACCATCATGACCAAGCAGATTCAAGACGCTTATATCGTCGCCGCCACGCGCCTGCCGGTAGGCAAGCGCAACGGCGCCTACATCACCACGCGCCCCGACGACATGCTGGCCGCCGCGCTGAACGGCGCGCTGGCGCAAGTGCCGGCCCTGGACACCGCGCGCATCGAAGACGTGATTGCCGGCTGCGCCATGCCCGAAGCGGAACAAGGCATGAACGTGGCGCGCATCGGCCTGCTGCTGGCGGGCCTGCCGCACAGCGTGGCGGGCGTCACCGTGAACCGCTTCTGCGCGTCGGGCTTGCAGGCGGTGGCCGACGCCGCCGCGCGCATCCGCATGGGCGAAGCCGACATCATGATCGGAGCGGGCACCGAATCCATGAGCGCAATGCCGCAGATCATGGGCAACAAGGTGTCGATGAACCCCGAGATCTTCGCCCATGACCAGAACATCGGCATGGCGTTCGGCATGGGGCTGACGGGCGAAAAGGTCGCGGAACGCTGGAAGGTGTCGCGCGAAGACCAGGACGCGTTTGCACTGGCCTCGCACCAGAAGGCGTGCGCGGCGATTGCGGCCGGCCATTTCCGCGCCGAGACCACCCCGTATGAAGTGGTGTCGCACCTGCCCGATGGCGCCAGCGGCGCGGTGCGGGTCGTGCGCCGACTGGTCGAGGTGGATGAAGGCCCGCGCCCGGACAGCAGTGCCGAAGCCTTGGCGCGGCTGCGCCCGGTGTTCTCCACGCGCGGCAGCGTCACGGCGGGCAACAGTTCGCAGATGTCCGACGGCGCGGCGGCCGTGGTGCTGGTGTCCGACCGCATCCTGCGCGTATTCAACCTGAACCCGCTGGCGCGCTTCGTCAGCTTCTCGGTCGCCGGCGTGCCGCCCGAAGTGATGGGCATCGGCCCCGTCGCGGCCATCCCCAAGGTGCTGCAACGCGCCGGCATCACGCAGGACGCGCTGGACTGGATTGAACTGAACGAGGCCTTCGCCGCGCAATCGCTGGCCGTGATCCGTGAACTGAAGCTGGACCCGTCCAAGGTCAACCCGCTGGGTGGCGCCATCGCGCTGGGCCACCCTTTGGGCGCCACCGGCGCGATCCGCACGGCGACCATCACGCACGGTCTGCGCCGCACGGGCGGCAAGTACGGGCTGGTCACCATGTGCATCGGCACCGGCATGGGCGCGGCCGGACTGTTCGAAGCGATGTAGGGCCATTGCGGAACCGCCCGGCATGCCCAGCCTGAAGCCCTATTGGCTTAAAAGCCTGTCGCCGCAATGGCGCGCGCGCCTGATGCGGGTGGGCTTCAACCTGCATCCCGCGTTTCGCGCCACCGGCGGCCGCGTGATGTTTGTGTCGCCGGATTTCCTGCACATCCGCATCAAGCTGCCGCTGCTTCGCCGCACGCGCAATATCGTGGGATCGATGTACGGCGGGTCGCTGTTCGCGGTAACGGACGGCGCCCATCCCACGATGCTGATGTCGGCGCTGGGCCCGGATCACATCGTGTGGGACAAGGCCGCCTCGATCCGCTTTCGCAAGCCCGCCTACACCACCCTGTATGTCGATTTCCGGCTGCCGCCTGGGGAAATCGCGGACATCCGCGCCGACCTCGCGCGCGCGCACGAAACCACCCGCGCGTACACGGTGGAATTGAAGGACAAGGACGGCGTGGTGTACGCCGTCGTGGAACGCACGATCTATATCGCCGACAAGAAGTTCTACAAGCGAAAGACCACAGGAGGAGACACATGCAACGTATCCCTGGAGGGCGAGCCACCGCCCTGAGCCTCATTCTGGCCGGCGCGATGGCCAGCCTGATCAGTGCGCCGGCCCTTGCCGCCGACATCGACGTGGCGGGCAAGCGCGTGCCGGAACAGCTGTCCGAAGGCGGCCACGCGCTGGTGCTGAACGGCGCCGGCGTGCGCACGAAAATCGTCGTGAAGGTGTATGTGGCGGCGCTGTACGTCACCACAAAAAGCCACGACGCGGCGGCGCTGATCAACAGCACCGAGCCGCGCCGCATCCGCCTGCAATTGCTGCGCGACGTCGACAGCAAGACTCTTGACGAGGCCTTGCAGGAAGGCCTGCGCGACAATACGCCCAAGGCGGAACTTGCCGCCATGAAGGCGCCGGCCGACCAGCTGACCCGGCTGATGGCCGACATTGGCGCCCTGAAGGAAGGCGACGTGGTCGACCTGGATTTCGACGGCCGGGGCATCACCGGATCGCACAACGGCAAGCAACGCGGCCGCATCGACAGCCCCGACTTCGCGCGTGCGTTGTTGCGCGTCTGGCTGGGCGAGAAGCCGGCGCAGGCCTCCCTGAAAAAAGCCCTGTTGGGCAACTAGGCGGAAATCCCAAAAGATGGAACCTATCTGGCACAAGAGCTACCCCGCCGGCGTCCCCGCGCGAATCGACATGGACGGCGTCACCACGCTGGTCTCGATCGTGCGGGACAGCTGCCGCCGCTACGCGGACAAGACTGCGTACATCAGCATGGGCAGGTCCATCAGCTACGCCGAACTTGACACCCTGACGCGCGACTTCGCCGCCTGGTTGCACGCCCGCGGGCTGGGCCGTGGCGACCGCGTCGCGCTCATGATGCCCAACCTGCTGCAATACCCCGTGTGCCTGTTCGGCGCCTTGCGGGCCGGCTGCGTCGTGGTCAATTGCAACCCGCTCTACACCCCGCACGAACTTGAACATCAATTGGTGGATTCGGGCGCGCGCGCCATCGTGGTGGCCGACAACTTCGCGGCCACGGTGCAAAAGGCGTTACCCAACAGCGCGGTGGAACACGTGCTGGTCACCTCCATCGGCCAGATGCTGGGGCCGGTCAAAGGGCGCTTGGTGGACCTGGTGATCCGCCACGTGAAGCGCATGGTGCCGGCGTGGTCCCTGCCCGGGCACATGCGCCTGGCCGACGCGCTGCTTGCCGGCCGCGCCCAGCCGTTTACCGAAGTGCAGCTGGACCAGCGCGACCTGGCCTGCCTGCAATACACGGGCGGCACGACCGGCGTAGCCAAGGCGGCGATGCTGTCGCACGGCAACCTGGTGGCCAACGTCAGCCAGGCCCACGCCTGGATCAAGCCGTTGGTGAACGATGGCGAGGAATGCATCGTCACGGCCTTGCCGCTGTATCACATCTTTGCACTGACGGCGAACTGCCTGACGTTCATGAAAATCGGCGCCAGCAACCTGCTGATCATCAACCCACGCGACATACCCGGCCTGATCAAAGAGATGGGCAAGGTGCCGTTTTCGGCGTTTACCGGCGTCAATACCTTGTTCAACGCGCTGCTGAACCATCCGGATTTTGCCAAGCTGGATTTTTCTCGCCTGCGCCTGACGATGGGCGGCGGCATGGCGGTGCAACGCGCCGTGGCGGACCGCTGGCGCGCCGTCACAGGCAAGTCGCTGGCGCAGGCCTACGGGCTGACCGAGACGTCGCCCGCCGTCACGGTCAACCCGCTGGACGTCACGACGTTCACCGGGTCCATCGGCCTGCCCGTGCCGTCCACCGAGATCTCGATCCGCAACGACGAAGGCAAAGAACTGGGCGTGGGCGAACCCGGCGAAATCTGCGTGCGCGGGCCACAGGTCACGCAGGGCTATTGGAATCGCCCCGACGAAACGGCGTTGGTGATGTACCCGGACGGCTTCCTGCGCACCGGCGACATCGGCTACGTCGATGAGGACGGCTACGTGTTCCTGATCGACCGCAAGAAAGACATGATCCTGGTGTCGGGTTTCAACGTGTACCCGAACGAGGTCGAGGACGCCGCCGCGCTGCATCCGGGCGTGCGCGAAGTGGCGGCCGTGGGCGTGCCGGACGAACGTTCGGGCGAAGCGGTCAAGTTGTTCGTGATCCGCAAGGACCCCGGGCTGGACGCCGCCACGCTGATCGCACACTGCCGCACGCAGCTGACCGGCTACAAGGTGCCGCGGTACGTGGAATTCCGTGATGACCTGCCACGCTCGAACGTGGGCAAGATCCTGCGGCGGCAACTCAAGCCCGAAACTCCCGCGCCGGCGGAAAAGCAAAGCGCCGGGCACGCCTGAGATCACGCCTGGTCGCGGCCACCGGGGCGGCGCGCGACACGCCCCGCCCTCAGTGCGCGAAGGCGCGCCGCCCCTTACTGCGCGACGCCGCCCCGCCCCTTACCACTGCCCGAAAAACACGCCCGCGCGCTTGTGCGCGTTGGTGGCCTTTTCCACGGCCTCGTCGCTCATGGTGGTGCGGCGCTTGCCGCGCAGCATCCAGTCCAACAAGCGCTGGCGCAGCTCCAGCCGCACGGCGGCGTGTTCGGCGCGGGTGCCCAGGTCCTGGAATTCGCCCGGGTCCGCATGCAGGTCGTACAGTTGTTCGGGCTCGTCCAGCCAGTAAACGTAGCGCCAGCGATCCGTGCGCACCGACCACGCCCGGGCGTTTTGCGGCGTCTTGCCACGCAGGATGCGCGCCTGGCGAAAGCTGTAGTCAAGTTCAGAAAACACGCAGTCGCGCCACGGCGTGGCGGCGTCGCGCCCATGCAGCAGCGTTTGCAGTTCGCGGCCTTCCAGCCGGTGCGCGGGGCCGCGCGTGCCCAGCGCGCGCAGCACGGTCGGCACCACGTCCACGCTTTCCACCATGTCGTCCAGCGCCAGGCCACGCGTGGCGTCGGCCGCCGTCGAGGGGTCCATCACGATGAACGGCACGCGCTGCACGGTGTCGTAGAACAGTTCCTTTTCGCCCAGCCAGTGGTCGCCCAGGAAGTCGCCATGATCGGCGGTGAACACGATCAACGTGTTCTTCATCAGGCCCGCGCCTTCCATGTAGTCGAACAGGCGGCCCAGGTGATCGTCCAGCTGCTGGATCAGCCCCTGGTACGCGGGCCGCACCACGCGCACGCATTCATCGGTGGAAAAACTGATGCTCTCTTCTTGCTGGCGATAGGCGGCCACCACGGGATGCGCGTCGCGCAGTTCTTCACGGTTGCGCAGCACCGGCAGGCACTGGTCGGCGGTATAGCGCCGGTGGTACGGCGCGGGCGCCATGTAGGGCCAGTGCGGCTTCACGTAGCTTAAGTGCAGCACCCAGGGCCGGCTGCCGCGACGCTGCATGAAGTCCAGCGCCTGGTCGGTCATGTAGGCCGTTTCGGAATGTGGCTCGGCCACGCGCGCGGGCAGATGGACGTTGCGCATGTTCCAGCCGCTGGCGATCTGGCCGTTGGCGTCCACGCCCGCAATGACGTAGTCCGTCCAGGGGTCGGCGCTGTCGTAGCCGTGGCGGCGCAGGTACGCCGGGTAGCCACTTTCGTCGCCGGGCGGGTGGTGGCCGTCGTAGCGGTCCAGTTCGTGAAAGCCGCCCCGCGTCAGCAGCACACCCAGCTCGGAGGCGCCATCGATGCTTAGCCGTTCCATGCCGGCCTTGTCAGGGATGATGTGCGTCTTGCCCGCCAGCGCCAGCTCGCGCCCCTGCCCGGTCAGGTATTCACCCAGCGTGATCTCGTTGATGGACAGCGGCACGCGGTTCCAGGTTGCGCCATGCGTCGACGGATAGCGGCCCGTGTAGTAGCTCATGCGAGACGGGCCGCACACGCCGGAATTCACGAAGGCGCGGTCAAAGCGCACGCCGCGCCGGGCCAGGGCGTCCAGGTTCGACGTTTGCAGATAGGGGTGGCCATAGCAGCCCAGGTGATCGGCGCGCAGCTGATCCGCCATGATGAACAACACGTTTTGCACGGGACTCATCGCCGCCCCTTATTGCGTCGCCGTGAAGCCGGATTCGCGTACAACCGGCTCCCACTGCTTGCGATAGGCGGCCAACGCATCGGCGGTGGCGCGTGCGTCCAGCGAGACCGGTTCCAGGAATACGGCGCGCACCGCCTGCTGCATGGCGGGCTCGCGCAGGATGGCGGCGATGTCGGCGCCCAGCCGCTTGACCTTCGCCTCGGGCATCGCGGCCGGCGCGAAGAACGCGTTCCAGCCGTCGGCCGCCAGGTTCACGCCGCCTTCGCGAAAGGTGGGCACATCGTTCAAGTCAGGGTCGCGCGTCTCGCCGGACGTCGCCAGGATGCGGATCTTGCCGGCGCGATGCTGCGGCAACAAGGTGTCCAGCGTGTCGATCCCTTGCGGCAGGATGCCGCCGATCAGTTCCGAGATCAGCGGGGCTGAACCCCGGTAGCCGACCACCTCGGGCTCCTGCCCGATTTCACGGCCCAGCATCAGCGCAAAAAAGTGCGGCAGGCTGCCGGTGGCGGGCACGCCCACGGTGAATTGCTTGGGATTGGCGCGCAGCCATAACCGCAGCGCGGCCACGTCCTGGATGGGCGAGGACGCGGGCACGGCCAGCGCGAACTTATATTCGCTGACCAGGGACACGGGCTTGAAATCGCGCTGGGCATCGTAGCCAGGCTGCGCGTAGACCAGCGGCGCCACCACCATCACGGCGGGGTTGGCCAGCATCAACACATTCTGCGTGGCGGGCGCGGCGTGCAGGCCTTGCGCGGCAATGCGGCCACCGGCGCCCGTCTTGTTTTCCACGACGACGGGCACGCCCACGCGGTCTTTCAGGCGGTCGGCCACCAGCCGCGCGATGCGATCGGAACTGCCCCCGGGCGGATAGCCCACCACAAGGGTCAACGCGCCATCCAGCGGCGCCTGCTGCGCACAGGCCGGCGACACGGCCCCCACCAACGCGGCAGCCAAGGCCGCCCCCGTCGTCCATTTACGCATGGTGTTCTCCTGTCGACAGTGGCCCGCCGTCGGTTATGTTCTGTCTGCCTGGCCGAATACCCAAATAAGCAGATTGACTGTAGCAACGGGGTCATTGCTTGATCTAATCCAGGACTTTCCATAACGATATGCAGACGCAACGCGCTGGGCGCGGCATGCGCTGCGGCAAGGAGGAGACGCCATGCCAACCCGCCCCAACCCCGCACCGCCGCCGCAATTGGCCGACATGCTTATGTATCGGCTGTATCAGGCGTGGGCGCAGTCCAACCCGGTGTTTGTGCGCCTGTGCGAAGGCCGCTTCGGCATCACGCGGCGCGAGTGGCGCATCCTGGCCTGCGCCATCGAAGGCGGCATCATGAGTTCGGCGGAATTGGCCGCCGCGGCCAAGCTGGACCTGGCCCGCACGTCGCGCACGCTGGGCACGCTATGCGACAAGGGATGGCTGCGGCGCCTGCACGACAGCACTGACCGCCGGGTTGTGCTGGTTGAAGCCACGGCCGAGGGGCTGGCGCGATACCGGGCGCTGCTGCCCGAAGTGTCGCGGCTGAATGCACTGCTGGTGCAGGACTTGAGCGACGATGAAGTGGCGCAACTGCGCGACTTTCTGGGCCGCATCGAACAGCGCGGCCGGCAGATGGGGCAAGACAATATCGTGGCCGACAAGGCCAGCCGCCGCGAAGGCGGAACGCGCCGCGCCCAGTACGCGTAACGCGCTGGGTGTCGTTTGAGGCCAACAGCGCGGCGCTGACGCCGGCCCGCGTGCCGATTGCCATTGGCCGTGCCCCCGCCCCCGCCAAGTTCTTGAAAACACGGAAATTTGCGCCACCACCGATCGTTGCGCGGCCGATTCTTGCAGGGCTTTTTTACATCTGGGATGGCCGGCGCGCCTAGGCGCGCGATTCCAACGCAATTAATAATACTTATCGTTGCTATTTCCATATGTAATCAGCGGCCGCAGCGCCGTAGGGGACTTGACTTGAAACGCCATCCAACCCGGACCGCCCTGCGCACGCGGCCGCAAACCCTGTTGCCCGCCGCTGCGCTGGCCGCCTGCCTGGGCGCCTCGGCACACGCGCAGACCGCCGACCCCCCCACCGTTTTACCCGCCGTGCAGGTCACCGGCACGGGCGAAACCGCAACCGGGCCCGTGGACGGCTACGTCGCCACGCAGAGCGCCACGGGCACCAAGACGGACACGCCCCTGTCCGAAACACCGCAAGCCATCACCGTCATTCCGCGCGGCCAGATCGTGGACCAGGGCGCACTGAACGTGCAGGACGCCATGAACTACGCCGCGGGCGTGCGGCCCAACGCGTACGGCGTGGACAACCGCGCCGACTATGTCCGGATTCGGGGCACGGAACCGGCGCAATACCTGGACGGCCTGCGCCAGTTCTTCAGCTTCAACAACCCGCGCACCGAGGTCTATGGCCTGGAGCGCGTTGAAGTGCTGCGCGGCCCCGCGTCCATGCTGTACGGACAGGGCAGCACGGGCGGCATCGTCAACCTGGTCAGCAAGCGCCCGCAAGCCGAGGCCCAGCGCGAAATCGGCGTGGTGATCGGCAATGACGGCCGCCGCGAAATCCAGACGGACCTGACGGGACCGCTGACCGAAGACGGCCAATGGCTGTACCGCGTGGTGGGCGTGGGACGCGACAGCGATACCCAGGTGCAATACGCGCCCGACGACCGCCTGATGCTGGCGCCGTCGCTGACCTGGCGGCCCAGCGCCGCCACGTCGTTGACCTTGCAGGCGCTGTGGCAAAAGGACAAGGCCGGCACGACGCAATCGTTCCTGCCCTGGAGCGGCTCGGTACAAGAGAACCCCAACGGCCGCATCCCGACCCGCCGGTTCGTCAGCGAACCGGGCTTTGACGCCTACGACACCGAGCAATTCAGCGTGGGCTGGCTGTTCGAACACCAGTTCAACGACACGTGGAAATTCCGCCAGAATTTCCGCAACACCGTCAGCCGCGTCGACTACCAGTCGCTGTACCCGAACGTGTATGGCGAACGGCGCGGCGATTCCTACATCGACGCCGCCCAAACCACCACCGACCGCTTCTTCTACGTCAACAAGCCGCGCATGCGCACGCTGCTGGCCGACCAGAACATCGAAGGCAAACTGAACTGGGGCCGCACCGAGCACACCGTCATCTTCGGCATGGATTATTCGCGCTATCGCGAAACCGGCGAGACCGCCTCGGGCCTGGGCGCGCCGCTGAACCTGTACCACCCCGTTTATGGCAACCGACCGGAATATGAACTGTCGGACACGCCCAAGCAGAAGCAGCAGCAGCTGGGCTTTTATGCGCAGGACCAGATCAAATTCGACCAGAACTGGATCGTCCTGGCGGGCATACGCCGCGACCGCGCCGACAACCGCATCGATGGCCAGGACAAGGAAACCGACTACGCCACCACCAAGCGCTTCGGGTTGATGTACGCGGCCGACAACGGCTGGTCGCCTTACCTGAGCTACAGCGAATCGTTCACGCCCATTGCCGGGTCCAACTTCTACAACGAACGCTACAAGCCGATGCGCGGCAAGCAGGTCGAAGTGGGCATCAAGTACATGCCCAAGGACGCCGACATCGAGTTCACCGCCGCCGCCTACGACCTGCGCGAAAAGAACCGGCAAACCAACGACCCTGAAAATCCCAACAACCAGCTCCAGGCCGGCAAGACGCGCACGCGCGGCGTGGAATTGGAATTGCGCGGCCGCGTCACCAAAGACGTGGACGTCATCGCCAACTACATCTACACGGATCTGGATCCGCAGCTGGAAGGCCTGCCCAAGCACATGGCGTCCTTATGGGGCAAGTACCGCTTCGCGCTGGCCGGCCAGCCCGGCTTCGCGGTGGGCGCGGGCGTACGCTACCTGACGGCGTTCCGCGACGGCGGCGCACCGGAAACGCCCGCCGTCACCTTGTTCGACGCCATGGTCAGCTACGACAACGGCCCGTGGCGCTATGCCCTGAACGTCAACAACATTGCCGACCGCACCTATGAAGTGGTCTGCCTGGACCGAGGCGACTGCTTCTACGGCGCGCGCCGCACGGTGATGTTGAGCGGGGCGTACCGCTTCTGACGCAAGGTTCGCCGGGGCGCCGGCATTTTGGCTAAAACCTCCAGGACGGGGGTCCTGGAAAACCTGACCCAGCTGGAAAACCTGTACGTACAGGCAGTACGTACAGGTGTACACTAGCGGTTTTTCAACCCCCACTGACAGACGCGTCAACGAACGTCTGCAATCCACCAGAACCGTCCTGGAGACTTACGCAAGTGTCGACCTCTGCCTCTTCCCGTTCGCCTTTTTTTGGCACCATGCAGAAAATCCCCGGTGGATTGATGCTGGTGCCGCTGATCCTGGGTTCCCTGATCGGCACCTTTGCCCCTGATGCGCTGGCCATCGGCGGCTTCACCACCGCCCTCTTCAAGAACAGCGCCCTGCCGCTGATCGCCCTGCTGATCTTTGCGACCGGCACGCAGGTCAACGCCCGCACCGGCGGCCCCATCCTGGCCACCGCCGGCACCATTCTGCTGATGAAGACGCTGGTACCCGCCACGCTGATCATCATCCTGGGCAGCTACGTCGGCCTGGACGGCGTGCTGGGCGTGTCGATCCTGGCCTTGCTGGCCGCGTTCGACAACAGCAACGGCGGCCTGTGGCTGGCCTACACCGGCCAGTACGGCGATGCGCGCGACCGTGGCGCCTACGTGGCCAGCGCCGTCAACGACGGCCCCTTCTTCAGCCTGTTGTTCCTGGGGGCCTCGGGCCTGGCCGACATTCCGATGATTGCCCTGGTGGCGGCGCTTGTGCCGTTCCTGCTGGGTGTCGTGGTCGGCAACCTGGACCCCAAGTGGCGCGACGTGCTCAAGCCCGTGCCCAACATCGTCATCCCGTTCTTCGCCTTCGCACTGGGCACCGGCATCAACCTGGGCGCGGTCGTCAGCGGCGGCATCAGCGGCCTGATCCTGGGCCTGATCATCAGCCCGATTACCGGCGGCCTGGTCTACCTGGGCTATCGCATGATCCTGCGCCGTGGCGGCAAGAGCGGCCTGGGGTTTGCCGCGGGCACGACGGCCGGCAACGCCATCGCCACGCCCGCCGTGGTGGCCGCCGCTGACCCCAACTTCCAGCAATACGTGTCCACTGCCACCGCGCAAGTGGCCGCCTGCGTGTTGATCAGTTCCATCCTGGCTCCGATCCTGGCGTCGTACTTCCTGAAGCGCGCCGGTGAATTGAAGTCCGAGGACGCGGACGCAACCCGCGCCACGCCGACGTTGGGCGAGGCGCGCGGAGAGGCGCTTTGACCCCCACCATCGCCATCGTCGCCGATGACCTGACCGGCTCGGGCGACACCGCGGTGCAGTTCGTGCGCGCCGGCTGGAGCACGCACCTGTCCATTGGCGGCGCCGAGGAAGCGTTGTCCGGCCCCGCGACGGCCGGCGTCGAAGTGCTGGCGGTGACGACCAACAGCCGCGCCCTGCCCGCCGCCGACGCCGCCCGCGTCATCGACCAGAACGTGCGCCAGCTGCGCGCGGCCGGTGTGTCCCGCCTGTACAAGAAGGTGGACTCCACCTTGCGTGGCGCCTTCAAGGCCGAGATCGACGCGGCGCGCCTGGCCTGGGGACCGGACACGGTGGCGGTGATCTGCCCCGCCTTTCCCGCCACCGGCCGCACCGTTGAACAAGGCGTGCTGATGGTGAACGGCAAGCCGGTTACCGAAACGTCCGCCGCGACGGACCCGGTCACCCCCGTCACCGAAAGCCATATCCCCACGTTGCTGGGCTGCGCCCACGTCGCGGCGCAAGACGGCGACACGCCGGAAGCGCTGGCCGCACGCATCCGCGAAGCGGGCCACACCGTGGTGGTGGACGCCGCCACGGACGCCGATCTGGAACGGCTGGCGCGCGCCATCGGCTTGCTGGGCGTACACGCCCTGCCCGTGGGCGCGGGCGGCCTGGCCGTGCCGCTGGCCCGAGTGTGGGCCGGTGCGGACCAGACGGCGCCCGTCGTCGTCGTGGTCACGTCGCAGCACAGCGCCGCGCGCGCGCAAGCCGCTGCGCTGAACGCGTCGGGCGCCGACACCTGGACGCCCACGTTGCAACAACTGGCCGACGACGCCGCCTGGCAGGCCTGGACGCAACCACTGTTGCAAGCCCACGCCAAGGCGCCGGCCGAAGCCGGCACCGTGCTGCTGCTGGCGCCCGAAGGCCAGCTGGACGGCCTGGATTCCGAGAAAGTCGCCGAACGGTTGGGCAGCCTGGCGGCGCGGTTGATCACCGCATCCCGCGCGGCGGGCGTGGTGGCCACGGGCGGCGACGGCGCGCGCAGCGTGCTGGTGGCGCTGGGCGCGCGCGGGATCGCGCTGGTGGATGAAGTAATGGGCGGCGTGCCTCTTGGCACGTTGACCGGGGGCATGGCCGCCGGCCTGCCCGTGGTGACCAAGGCCGGCGGCTTTGGCACCGAAGACGTACTGGTTCGCGCCGTGCGCGCGATCCGCGACAGGAGATTCAAGCGATGACACAACCTCAACCGAACAAGCTGCCGCTGCTGGCCGTCACCCTGGGCGACGTGGCCGGCATCGGGCCGGAAATCACGGCCAAGATGCTGATGGGCCATGACGAACTGCGCCAGAAGGCCCGCCTGCTGGTGGTCGGCGATGTGGACGTGATGGTCAACGCCGTGCGCGGCCTGGGCGGCGACCCCGCCATCGTGCGCAAGCTGGACCGCGCGGCCGACTGTACCAATGCCCCCGGCACGATCGAAGTGTTGCAGGCCGGCCCGTCGCTGGCCCACGTCAAGCTGGGTGAAATCAGCGCCGACGCGGGCGACGGTTCCGTGCGTTTCGTGACCACGGCGTGCGCCCTGGCGCGCGCCGGCGAAGTCGACGGCATCGTCACCGCGCCGCTGAACAAGGCTGCGATGCACGCCGCCGGCCACAAGTGGCCCGGTCACACCGAACTGTTGGCGCACGAGTTCGGCGTCAAGACGTTCTCGCTGGTGCTGTCGGCCGGCGACCTCTACATTTTCCACGCGACCACGCACGTATCGCTGCGCCAGGCCATCGACGACCTGACGCCCACGCGCATGCGCGCCGTGCTGCGTTTGGCCGGCTCGTTCGCCAAGGCGCTGGGCCGTGGCGACCAACCCGTGGCCGTGTCGGGCCTGAACCCGCACGCCGGTGAGAACGGCATCTTCGGCAGCGAAGACGCCGACATCCTGGCGCCCGCCGTGGCGGAAGCCAACGCGGCTGGCATCCTGGCCGCCGGCCCGATTCCCGCCGACGCCCTGTTCCCGCAAGCCGTGCGCGGCAAGTGGCAATTCGTGATTGCCTGCTATCACGACCAAGGGCACGCACCGTTCAAGGCCGTGTATGGCGATGACGGCGTCAACATCACCGTCGGCCTGCCCGTGGTGCGCGTATCCGTGGACCACGGCACCGCGTTCGACATCGCGGGCAAGGGCATCGCGCGCGAAGACAGCCTGATCCTGGCCGCCGAACGCGCCGCGCACCTGGCCCCGGGCTGGACGCATGTATGGGAAACTGCGCGGGCACAAACCGGAGGTTGATTTCCATGGCGCCCGCCACGCACGACGCACTGCCCGTTCTTGATCGCTCTGGCGATATCCCGCTGCACGCCCAGGTGGCGGCCTTGTTGCGGGGCTTCATCCGGACGAACAAGCTGGCGGCGGGCGCCGTGCTGCCCAGCGAAGCCGCGCTATGCGAACGCTTTGGCGTTGCGCGCAGCGTGGTCCGCCAGGCGCTTGCCGCACTGGCGGCAGAAGGCTTGATCCAGCGCGAAAGCGGGCGCCCGGCAACGGTTGCCGCGCCGCGGGAACATCGCCGGCTGGTGCAGCGGTCCACCGGGCTGTACGAACAATTCGCGCAGTCCGGCGTGGCGTTGCAGACCCGCGTGCTGGCGTTCGCGCGGGCCGAGCCGCCCGCCGACGTCGCGGCCTTTTTCGGCACCACGCAATTACTGATGCTGGAACGTTTGCGCCATGTGGCCGACGCGCCGCTGGCGTATGTGCGTACGTGGCTGCCGGCAGACGCCGTGCCCGGCCTGCGCGCCGACGACCTGGCCGACGCTTCCCTGCATGGCGTGTTGACGCGCCGCTTCGGCTTGCGCCCCGGCGCGGGCCGCAACCAGATCCGCGCGGTGGCCGCCGACGCCAAGCTTGCCAAGCTGCTGCACACACAGACCGGCACGCCGCTGCTGATGTTGCAGGGCCAAGGCATGGACCAGCACGACCGTCCCCTGGAATGGTTCACCACCTGGCATCGCGCCGAACAACTGGTGTTCGACGTGGACGTCAGCATGGGCCACGAAAGCGTGCATCCGCGCTTGCAGGAGACACCGGCGGAACGGGCTGAAACGGCCGAAATGGCCAAGCCGACCAACTCGGTCAACTCGGTCAACCCGGCCAAGCTGGCCCACCCGGCCTTCACGCCCCTGCCCCCGACACCGGAAGACACGACGTCGCCCCACGATTCCCTGACGCGTGCGCAGGCGCTGGTTGCCGAGCTCTCGGCCGAGCTGGCCCGGCTGCGCGGCCAGGCCTGACCGCGGCCCTACAGCAAGCCGCACATCAGCGCCGCGCCAGATGCGGTACGCGCGCACTATCGGCCAGCAGCCGCCGCATGGTGACGATCATTGCCGGGTTGGCGAGGCTGGCGCAAAGGTGATCGCGGGCTAACCGTGGTCTGGCAACCCTTTCTGGCGTGGGCGCTGATCGGCAGTGTGTTGTTCACCTTGCCGTTGAAGCGCTTTCGCAAGACTCTCAGCCAGATGGCGTGAGGCCCTGCGCCCGGGGATCTGATGAATCACGCGTGCTCGGGCTTGCGTGCAACCATGCCGGCCAACGCCTTGCGGTCCACTTTGCCCACCGCGTTTTCCGGCAACCGCTCAACCCAGAACACGTCGCGCGGTACGTAAATCCGGCCCAGCCGGGACAGCACTTCCGCTTGCAGCGCGGCGGCTTCTTGCTTGCCGGCCGTGGCATCGGCCTTGGGTTGCGCGAAGATCACCGGCACTTCGCCCAGGTCATCGTCCGGCGCGCCCACGACGCAGCACGCGGCAACAAAGGGCAGCCCCGTCACCACGCCTTCGATCAAGGCAGGCGAAATGTTCTCGCCGCCACGAATGATCACGTCTTTGATGCGGCCGGTGATGCTCAGGTAGCCCGCGTCGTCGAAGCGTCCCAGGTCGCCGGTGCGCAACAGCGTCGGCGCGCCATCGGCGCCGTTGTCCACGCCCAGGTAACCCAGCATCAGGCTGTCGCCCGCGATGCAGATTTCGCCCTCGCCGCCCGGCGCGGCTTCGGCGCCGTCCGGCAAGCGCAGCGTGACGCTTTGGCCGGCCAGCACGGTGCCGACCGAGCCTACGCGGCGGGCGTTGGGCGGGTTCATGGTGGACGTGCAGGTGGCCTCGGAAAGCCCGTAGGACACCACCAGCGGGCAGCCCAGGAACGCTTCGATGCGCCGATGCAGCGCTTCGGTGATCGGCGCCGACCCGCAGCGCGCGAAACGCAGGCCGGCCAGGCTGGCGGCATCAAAGTCCAGTTCCAGCATGCGGGCGTACATCGTGGGCACACCGGTGATGATGGTGGGACGGAAGGTGCGCAGCAAGCCCGGCATGTCGTCGGCGCGAAAGCGGCCGGCCAACGCCACGCTGGCGCCCGCCAGCAACGGCGCGAAAATCTGATTATTCAAGGCGTTGGTGTGATGCAGCGGCATCACGTGCAGCAAGCGGTCGTCGGGCGTCAGTCCGGTATGCGCCAACACACCGCGCGCGTTGTTGGCCAGGCCCCGGTGGCTGAGCAACACGCCCTTGGGGTTGCCGGTGCTGCCGGAGGTGAATAGCAACAGGCCAGGCGCATCGGGCGAGATCCGGCCCGCGCATCCGAGCACCGACGCGTTGTCCGAACGCGCGGGATGTGCCGGGCGAGCCACGTCCGCCCCGGTTGCCCGGTCCGCCCAGGTTGCCACGTCGGCCACGTCCGCGACTTCCGCCACGTTTGCCACGTCGGCCGCGCTTGCCACGCTTGCCGCCTTCAGCACCCGTGCCGCAGGCAGACTGCTGGCCGCCGCCGTCGCGGTATTGGGTTCGTCGTGCAGCAGCCACGTCAGGCCCACCGCCGCCACGCGGCGTGCCGTTTCCTCGGCCGACAACCGAGGTTCCAACGGGCAGGGGCAAGCCCCCGCCGCCATCACGCCCAGTATCGTCAACACCTGTTCCAGCGACCGCTCCATGGCGATGGCGACATAGCTGCCCGGCGCCACGCCCGCCGCGCGGACGCTATCCGCGATGCGCGCGACGCGCTGGTGCAGGTCGGCATACGTCAGGGTCGTGTCGGCCGTGACGATGGCGGCGCGCGACGCCCATTCCGGCTGGCGCCACGCACGCGCAAACGCCGCTACCAGCGTCGGTTCGGCAACAGTCATGGCGGCCTCTCCTAGCGCAGCGCGACGGCGGCGTCGCGTTCAAACTGGCCATCGGCGTCAAGCTCGCGCAGCGCGCGCGCCTCGGCGGCGGTCGGCGGTTCCGTGGGCGCCGCGCCGGTCGCGTCGAACTCAAAGCCGGTGCGCTCGCGCACTTCCGACAGGCTGGATTCCGGATGCCAGGATTGCAGCGCCAGCCGCCCGTCGCGCTTGATGAACACCGCGATGGGCGTCACCACCCCATGAAAGCCGCCCCACGACGTCATGAAGTCCAGTTTGGGCACGAAGGTGCGCCGCGAATGTTCCGTGCGCCACGTGCACGCGCGCTTGGCCGTGGGCAGCATCACCGCGCCTCCGCCGCCGCCCGGCAAGCGCACCTTGGGCGCGTGCCAGTCGCCGATGCAGGAATTATTGGCGCAGCCCGCGCCGTCGATCTGCGCCGCGCCCAGAAAAGTCAGGTCCATGCGGCCGCGCGTGCACAGGTCGTAGAAATCCTCGTTCGAGAAGATCGACGCGGTGTGCTCGGCCAGCACCGGGTCGGAACTGGAAATGGGAATGTGCGACGGGCGCGGGTTCACGCCGCCCGCCACGTTGATGTAGACGAAGTCCCAGTCGTAGGCGCGCTTGGCCAGCAGGCATGCCAGCATCGGCATGGTGGAATTGACGCCGCTGAAGGTGATTTCATCCGGCCGGATGAAGCGCGCCAGGTTCGTCACGATGTAGGAAAAGCCCGACCACTGTTCAGCCATGATTGCCCCCTTGTGCTTCGGGCGCGGCGGCCAGATGCGCTTGTAGATCGCTGTTCTTGTCCATGTAGGCTTCCACCGCCGGATAGTCGATGGCGTAGTCGGGCCAGCACGACCCGGGCCACGCGCTGCGTGACGACACGGCGTAGGCCCGCACCATGAAGTACGGCACCAGCGTGGATTCCGGTTGGGCTTCGAACACGGCGCTGTCGACCAGCTTTTCCGCCACCACCAGCACGCTGCCCGCCGCGCGCGACATGATGCGGTCCCAGTGCGCGGTGCCGTGCACGCGCACATTGCCCAGCGCGTCCACCTCCGACGCCTGGATCACCGCGAAGTCGGGGCGAATCGCAGGCACTACATACGTTTTCTGGTCGGTGCCGTAAGGGTCGTCCAGGCAGGCCCAGCCGTTCAGTTCCGGCAGGCCGCTGCCTTGCAGGCCGCCGCAGGGTTGAAACGGCACGCCGAACGCCGCCGCCCGCAAGCCTGCCGTGAGGCTGGCGCAAGCGTGTTCTTCCAGTTCAATCTGGCGCTGTTCCACCGCCCGGCGATACCACGGCGCCAGGCCGAAGTTGCCTTCCATGGCAACGATGCCAGCGCGCACGCGGCGCAGCACGCCGGCACGGCACAGAATGTCCACGTCATAACCGGGCGACTGCTTGACCAGTTCCAGGTCGCGCTTGCCTTGTCGAATCAGTTCGCGCACGAATGCGAACGGCCCGCGATGCAGAAAGCTGCCGCCCAGCGCGATGGACGCGCCATCGGGCACCAGCGCGGCCAGTTCGGCCACCGTGCACTGCTTGTTCTTTTGGTTGAATCCCGAAGCCATTGTCTTCCTCTCCCTTGCTGGTTCGTGTGGCCTTAGCGCGCTTGCAGGTAACCCGCCACGCGGTCCTTCAAGCCGGGCGCGGCCGCCGAACGCACCAGGCGAGCCAGGTCGGCGTCGGGCGTTTCCCGCGACAGCGCGGCGTACAGCTGAATGCGGCTGGCATCGGTCAGCGCGGCCGCCGTATCCGCCGCCTGCTGTTCAATATCGGCCCATTCCTCGGCCACGGCCAGGCGCGTCGCAAAGCCATCGCGCAGCGCCTCTTCGGCGTTGAACGTGGCGGCCTGTTCCAGCACCGCCCGGGCGCGCTCTGCGCCCACCAAGGCGGCAAAGCGGCGCGTGCCGAGCACCAGCCCGAACTTCAGCCCGGGCATGCGGAAGGTTGCGTCCGGCGCGCTGATGCGCCACTTGCAGGCCCCGAACAGGTCCACACCCGCGCCAAAGTTGCGGCCGTGCGCCAGCGCCACCGTCAGGCACGGTGAGGCGGCCAGGCGTTGCAGCAGGGTTTCGATGCGCACAAAGCGCAGCAGCAGGTCACCTTCGCTTTGCGTCTGCCAATCGCCAAAGTCAAAGCCCGCGCTGAAGTTCTTGCCTTCGCCCTTCAATACGATCAGCTTGGCGCCCTGCGCCTCGGCGTCGTCCAGCGCGGCGATCAGCGCATCCACCAGATCGGCGGACAACGCATTCATTTTTTCAGCGCGCGTCAGCGTCAGCACATGGTGCGCGCCCTGCTTGTCGATACGCAACACGCCGCTCATGCCGGCACCCCTTTCTTGGCCGCGCGCAACGCGCCCAGCACTTCGTCGTTGTGCTCGCCCAGCGCGGGCGGTCGCCGGCGCAGCGCCGTCGTCTGACCATCAAAGCGCACGGGCAGGCCGAAGGTTCGCGTCTGTACGCCGTTGGGCAATTCCACGGGCTGCACCCAGCCCATGTGTTCCACCTGCGGGTCGGCCAGCACTTCGGAATAGGTGTTGATGGGCGCGCACGGCACGCCGGCCGCGCGAAACCGCGTCAACCAGGTCTGTGCGTCTTCGGTGGCGAAGATGGCTTCCAGGATCTCGCGCAGGTCGGTCTGGTGGCGCGCGCGCGCACTGGTGTCGGTAAAGCGCGGGTCGGCCAGCAGGTCGTCGCGGCCAACGGTGACGCATACGCTTTTCCACAAGGCCTGGTTGCCGGCCGCCATGCCGAAATAACCGCCCTTGCAGCGAAACGCCTGATACGGTGCGTTGCGCGGATGGGCCGAGCCCAGCTTGACCGGGTCTTGGCCGCTGCCGAAAAATTCCGACGTCTGCAACGCGGCAATGCCCAGCGTGGCGCCCAGCATCGGCACATCGATATGCGTGCCCTGCCCGCTGGCTTGCGCCGCGCGCAACGCCGACGCAATGGCAAACGCGCCATACAGCCCGGCCGAAAAGTCGGCCACCGGTACGCCGCATTTCACGGGTTCGCCACCGGCCTCGCCGGTCACGCTCATGATGCCGCTCATGGCCTGGATGGTCAGGTCGAAGCCGCCTTCCTGCGAGCGCGGGCCGGATTGGCCGTAGGCCGAGATCGAGCAATAGACCAGCTTGGGATTGGCCTCGCGCAATTGGGCATAGCCCAACCCCAGGCGGTCCATTACACCGGGCCGGTTGTTTTCGATCAACACGTCGACGCTCCGCGCCAGTTCGCGCGCCAGGGCCAGGTCGGCGGGGTCTTTCAGGTTCAGCGTCACCGACTTCTTGTTGCGGTTCAGCGACGCGAAGTTTTCGCTATAGCCATTGGAAATCGGCGGCCAGCTGCGCAGCGTGTCGCCGCCCTCGGGGTTTTCAACTTTGATGACGTCGGCGCCCATATCCGCCAACAACATCCCGCAGAAGGGTCCCGCCGCGACGTTGCAAATTTCAAGCACGGTGATGCCGGCCAGTGCCGAACTGGGTGTCATGTCTGACCTCTCATTATGAAAATTCAATATTTGGGATGCAAAAAATAATATAAGAGCGCGGCTTTCGTCGATGGCATGATGCCTGTCGCCCGATACCGAGCGCCAGCTTTCCGCATGTTTCCTAGTGCAATCCCTAGGTGCTGCGCTTAATTGTTGACCAGCATATCACCGTGTGGAATTCTACGTAAACCATCTTTTGGAACACTAGTCCTATATTTTAGGATTTATAAAAATGAGCCGCAGCGGTGCCGGGCACGGTCAACACGGGCCGGTACACGCCTGACGGTTTGATCACACCAAGGAGAGACATTCATGAAGCAGTCATGGCGCATTGCCCTGGCTGGCGCGGTCCTGGCGTTTGCCGCCGGCCCGGCCCAAGCCCAAACCTGGCCGGCCAAACCGGTACGCATGGTCGTGCCCTTTCCGCCGGGCGGCGCCACCGATGCCGCGGCCCGCATCTATGCGCAGCATCTGGGTGATTTCCTGGGACAGGGCGTGGTGGTGGAAAACAAGGCGGGCGCGGGCGGGGAAATCGGCGCGGAATACGTCGCCAAGTCCGCCCCCGACGGCTACACGCTACTGATGGGCGCGGTGGGCAGCCATGCCATCCACGCAGCCATGCCCGACAAGCCGGGTTACGACTTCGCCACCGCCTTCGTCGGGGTGTCCATGGCCACCAGCATGCCGATGGCAGTGGCCGTGAACAGCAAGGTGCCCGCCAACAACGTGCAGGAATTGATCGCGCTGGCCAAGAGCAAGCCGGGCACCATCACGTTCGGCTCGGCCGGCCCCGGCACCTCGCAGCACATGGCGGGTGAGCTGTTCCAGGTGGTGACCGGCACGCGCTTGATGCACGTGCCGTATCGCGGCAGCGGTCCCGCCATTACCGACTTGCTGGGCGGCCAGATCGACATGGTCATCGAAACCCTGCCCGCCCTGCTGCCCCAGGTGGCCAGCGGCAAGATCCGCCTGTTGGGCGTTACCACCGCCAAGCGCGCCACCGCGCTACCCGACCTGCCCACGTTGATGGAACAAGGCGTGAAGGATTATTCCGTGGCAACCGCCTACGCCTTGCTGGCGCCCGCCGGCACGCCGCCCGACGTCGTGGACAAGCTGTCGGCCGGCATGCAGAAAGCCGCCGCCATGGCCTCGGTGCAGCAGGCCGCATTGAAGCTGGGCGCGGACGCGGTGGCCACATCGCCCGCCGACACCAGCCGTGTGCTGAAGCAGGAAGTGGCGCGCTGGGGCGACGTGGTGCGCATGTCGGCCGCCAAATGAGCCACGCCCACACGGAGTTGGGCGCGGTGAAGCTGAGGGTTGATCCGGGTATCGATGCGGGAATGCCGGTCGATGTTGCCATCGTGGGCGGCGGCTCGGTCGCCGTCAGCTTCCTGTACCAGCTGCTGTTGTCCTGGCAAGCGCAAGGCCTGCCGCGCCCGCCGTCGCCGTCCCTGTCCGTATCGCTTTCCGTATCGCTATTTGAACCGCAGGCGGAACCCGGCCCCGGCGGCGCCTATCAGGAAGACCTGCCCAGTAATCTGTTGAACATCCCCGCAGGCAATATGTCGGCGCGGGCGGATCATCGCCTGGACTTTGTCGAGTGGCTGCTCGCCCAGGACCCCGCGTGGTTGCGTGGATATGGCGTGACCGATATTCAGCCATCCGACTTTCTTCCCCGCCCGCTGTTCGGCGCCTACCTGCGCGCCGTCTACGCGCGCTGTCGGGACCTTGCACACGCACTGGGCATCGCGCTGGCTCACGTGCCCTGCCGCGTGCGGCGCGTGTCGCCACTGCAGAACGGCACGGTGTACGTCGAACCCGACGGCGCGCCCCCGTGCGTGGCCCGTTATGCCGTCCTGTGCAACGGCAACTTGCCATCGCAAGCCTTCCCCGCGCTGCACAACGCGCCGGGCTATTTCAACAGCCCCTACCCCGTCGCCAAACTGGCCGCCGGGATCCCACCCGATGCGTCCGTGTGCATTGTCGGCACCAGCCTTAGCGCGGTGGACGCCGTGGTGGCCTTGCAGCAAGCAGGCCATCGCGGCCCGCTCTTGTGCGTGTCGCGCAATGGCCGGCTGCCGTCGGTGCGCAGCCCGCACAACCAGCCCCCGGCGGCGCTGCGCCACCTTAGCCGTGAAGGCGCCGTGGCGCTTGCCATGCGGCATGGCGGCGCCCTATCGCTGGAAGTGATCGCGCAGGCTTTGCAGGATGAAGTGCGCGCCATGGGCGGCGCATTGGACGCCGATGAGATCTTCGGCCTGACCACCGACGCGGCAAGCGCGCTGGATGAAGAGATACGTCGATCGCTGCAAGCGGCACGGCCCTGGCAGGCCGTGGCCGCCGCCACCAATGCAGCGGTAGACGAAATCTGGCGCCTGCTGCCCGACACTGAGCGCCATCGTTTTCAATCGCGCTGGCGCGCGCTGTGGATGGCGCGCCGCGCCACCTTTCCCATGCGCAACGCCTTGAAGCTGCAAGCACTGTTCAAGACGGCGCAATTGCAAGTGCGCGCGGGCTTTATGGACTGCCACCATGACGCGGCCGGCGCTCAGTTCCATATCCGCTTCCGCGCCCCGGACGGCAGCGCCGTACATCGCAGCGATGTCCTCATCAACGCCACCAGCTTTTCGGTGGACGCCGCACGCACGGACGATGCGCTGGTGGCCGGCTTGCTGCGCGACGGCCATGCGGTGTCGGACCCGTTTGGCGGGTTGGCGCTGGACTTCGACACGGGCTGCGTCAGGAACGCGCAGGGCGCGGTGTGGGAACAGGTGTCGGTGTTGGGCAGCCTGGCAGGCGGCACGTATTTCTGGACCACGTCCATGGATGTGAACGCACGCCTGGCGCGCGACCAGGCCGCGCGCATCGCCGCGGCGCTGCCGGCGCGCGTGGGCGCTACTGATCCAGATAACCGCGCCGGTAACCCATCCCTTGCGAAATGGACTGCGCACAGGCCGACACATCCGGCGCCAGCTGCTTCATCCTGGCCGCGCTAAGGCGGTCAAGCGGGCCCGAGATGCCCACCGCCGCCACCGCCTGGTCCAGGCTGTTGAACAGGGTCACCGCGAGGCCGCCCACGCCCTCGCGCCATTCGCCGCGGTTCACGGCATAGCCGGCGCGCGCGATCTTGCGCAGCTCGTCTTTCAGCAGGGGCATGGAAACAATGGTTGACGGCGTGTGGCGCACCAATTGCTCGGCATAGCGCTCGACATAGCCTTCGGGCTGATAGGCCAGCAGCGCCTTGCCCGTGGCCACCGCATAGGCGGGCGCGCGGCCACCCACCATGGAATAGGCGCGTATCGGTTGCGGGCTGTCGATCTTGTCCACGTAGACCACATCGAATCCGTCCAGCACCGACAGATGCACCGTCTCGCCCGTCTGGTCCGCCAGCGTGCGCATGAACGGCGCGGCCAGCTTGCGCACGTCCAGCTGTGCAAGCTGGCGCGCGGCCAATTCAAACAGACGCACCGCGCCACGGTAGCCGCCGCCGTCGTCGTCCTTGATGACGTAGCCGGCGTGGATCAACGTTTGCAGCGTGCGGTGGGTGTTGCTGCGGGTAAGGCCGACCCGCGCGGCCAGGGCATCGATGGTGCGCGGCGGATTGTCCACGTCGGTCACCGCTTCCAATACCATCAGGCCCTTGAGCAGCGTCTTGTCCATCTTTGTATTTCCTAATATTTAGGACAGGAACATAGCACGGGCAGACACCACCGAACAACTTGCGTCGCGCGCGCTGCGTTCAGGCTTTCAACCCCGGGATGGTGGCGCGCACGGCGGCCGAGCGGTCCCAAAGGTTCGGCAGGCTGGGCGAGGAATAGCCGGACACAAAAGGCTTGGCCTGCCCCGTCTCAGGATCATAGACATGGCGCGACACCGCGCCGATGTTGCCGCCGTAGAGATGCACGCTGATCGAGACCTTGTCCGCGAACGCGTTCGACACGCGGTGGATGTCGCCCTGGGCGGGGTCCAGCCGTTCGATGTCGCCGGGGTGCAAGGTGGCGGGTTCGCCGGCGGGTACGATGCTGCCGTCGGCGTGGCGTACATAGCGCTGATTGATCTCGGCGCCGCGCAGCATGCCCACATAGCCCCACACTTCGTGGTCATGCACGGGCGTGGACTGGCCCGGCCCCCACACAAAGCTGACCAGCGAAAAACGTTCCAAGGGATCGCAGTGCAGCAGATATTGCTGGTAATACCGCGGATGCGGTGCGGTACAGGCGTCGGGCAACCAATCATCGTGGCGCACCAGATCGGCAAACGCCTCTTGCAAGGCGGTCGTTTGCGCCAAAGCGTCGGCGCCGGCCAGTCGGGTGGCAGTGGCGATGAAGCGGCGAAGCCGGTCCAGGCCGGCGGCGGATTCAGGCATTGCGGGTCTCCAGTGCATGGGGAAATCCCAGATGAGAAAAGCAGTATCCATCATTCGGGATGCATGCGCACGCGCGCATCACAGAAGCACATTACAGCGACACATCGCAGCCCGCGCTTGACAGGCAGGCGCCCCCGCGCGCAGCGTATCGAACTGTTCTCAAGGTTTGAAATGAAAAATACGCATCACGATATTCCGCCTGCCCTGATCGAGGCATTGCGCAACGCGCAGCGCGTCGTTGCGTTCACCGGGGCAGGGGTGTCGGCGGAAAGCGGCATTGCGACCTTTCGCGATGCGTTGACCGGCTTGTGGTCGCGCTTTGACGCGCAGGCGCTTGCCACGCCGCAGGCCTTTCGCAAGCATCCCGACATTGTCTGGGGCTGGTATGAATGGCGCCGCGCGCAAGTGCTGCGCGCCGCGCCCAATGCCGCGCACTACGCCATCGCCGCGCTGCAACGGCACGTGCCCGCGCTGACGGTCATCACCCAGAACGTGGACGATCTGCACGAACGCGCGGGGGCCACGCAGGTGGTGCATCTGCACGGCAGCCTGCACGCCCCGCGCTGCTCGGCGTGCGGCGCCCCCTATGCCTTCGACGACAGCCTGGCGACGGACAGCCTCGCGACCGACACGTCCGCGGCGGGGTCTTCGGCCGCGCACACCCACGCCGCCGGCAACACCGACGAAGGCCGCCGCATCCCCCCGCCCGGCTGCACGCAGTGCGGCGCGCCCGTGCGCCCCGGGGTGGTGTGGTTTGGCGAAAGCTTGCCGTCGGACGCCTGGGGCACCGCGATACGCGCCGCGCAGCAATGCGACTTGCTGTTCAGCATCGGCACGTCGGCGCTGGTGTACCCCGCCGCTGAGCTGCCGCAGCGCGCGCTGGCCGCCGGCGCGACGGTCGTGCAGGTCAATCCCAACGCCACACCGCTGGACGCGCACGCGCACTGCAATCTGCATGGCGCCGCCGCCGACCTCATGCCGCGCGTGCTGGCGGCCGCCTTCGACCCACGCGATGACGGGTTCAAGAGCGGTCACGCACCGTGAACATTTGTGAGCATCTTTACGTTGAAGATCGAGTAGAAACGAACTAGCCACAACAGCCGAGGGGAAACCCCAAATCTCACCGTTTTGCCACCGGGCTACAGTGGCAGGCGTGGCTTTGACCGTGGAGATCATCATCCCTTTTTCCTGGAGACTTCCCGACGTGTTCGTGCGTTCATCCGACGGCGCATTGCACCGTGTGGTGCGGCACGCCACCACCACGGAAACCATTGCCAAACTTGAGAGCGTTCCCAGCAATTACCACCTGGATTGCGAGTGCATGCTCGATAACGGCGAAGCAATCTCCTGGATCGGCAATGATCAGTATCGGCAAACCAACGGCGGCGCTATATTCACCGCAGAACCCGATGTCACAACGCCCCGAGGCGAACCCCGCAAAAGCGGCGCCGCCAAGCGCAATGTGCTCGGCCCCGAGCCGGCAGGCCCGCACCGCAGACTGGCCGTCGGACACAACCCATTACCGCTAGCGGTCGTCAACTTAAAAACCGGCAACGATTGGAGTCTGATACGCGCGTGGCGCGAGCACCTCAATATCACTACCGCTGATATGGCTGCCCGGCTTGGCGTGGATCATTCCATATACATTGAACTGGAAAGGCCACGACCCCGCCCGCGGCAGATAGTGCTGGATCGCATCTCCGAGGCGCTGGGCGTGTCACCCGACCAACTTGATGATTCTTTGTTTGGAGGCCGCCTTCGGTAGCACCGCAAACGCGCCACGCGCGCATGCGCCGCAACACGAAGAAGCGCCCACAAGGCTTTGCCGCCGCAACACCGACGGCCCCTGGAGGTACTGAGTATGCTCGGCACCGCAAGACGATTGGCCGATGTGCTTGTCACATCCCCCGACGGCACCCTGTACCGCATCGAACGCTTCGTTGCGGACCTGGAGGCATATTCCGCGCTGGGCACCTCGCGCTTCGATCCCAAGACGCACTGTATCTGCCGGACAAGTTCGGGCGAGCAGGTCACGTGGCTGGGTGGGCAGGCGTATCAGATGATCAAGAACGGTATTTCATTGACCGCGGTGGACCGGCGACGAGGCCGTTAAAAGGCTGCCAGGAAGCCGGCAAGAGGCGCCCTGCCTGGGGTGCCGGCAACTATCGTGTGTAGCGTTCGACCAGAAAGTCCACAAAGGTGGTCAGCTTCGGCAGCGCCTGCCTGTCCTTCTGGTACAGCAGCGTAATGGGCCGCGCGGCGGGCCAATACGGTTGCAGGATCGGCACCAGCCGGCCAGCGCGCATATCCTCATTGAGCAACAGCTCGGGTTGCAACACCACGCCAAAGCCCGCCAGTGCGGCCTGACGCAGCGCCTGCCCGTTGTTCGACACGAAGCGGCCCGTGGGGTAACCGGCCTGGCTGCCGTCGTCCCCTGACAGCTGCCAGCCCGTGCGGCGGCTCCAGTACGAGAAATCCAGGCATTGATGCTGCATCAGGTCGTCGGGCGTGGTGGGCGTGCCATAGCGGTCCAGGTACGCGGGCGCGGCACAGATCACCATCTGGTAGCGTCCGATCGTGCGCGCGACCAAACCGGAATCGACCGGCTCGCCGATGCGCACCGCCACGTCGTAGCGGGCGGCCACAATGTCTTCCACCATGTCGCTGAGCACCAGCTCGACACTCACGTCGGGATACACGGATAGATAGTCGGCAATGGCTGGCGTCAACGCCAGCGAACCGAAGGTCACCGTGGACGTAATGCGCAGATGCCCGCGCGGCGTCAGCCGCAAGGCCTCGGCGCCCTGCTCCGCGTTGCGGATGTCTTCCAGAATGGTCTTGCAGCGCGCGTAATACGCCTGGCCCGCTTCGGTCAGGCTTTGGCGGCGCGTGGTGCGGTTCAACAGGCGCAGGCCCAATCGCGATTCCAGCGCCTTGACGTGCTTGGCCGCCATGGCCGCCGACATTTCGTGCCGCGCCGCCGCCGCGGTCAGGCTGCCCAGCTCAACGACCGCCACGAAAACTTCCATGCTGAGCAAGCGATCCATGTATTACGCACCCGGAGTGTGAAGTGTTTGCACCATGAGCGGATTTTTCCATGGATATCGAAAAGCGAGAATGCCTCTATGCACTGGCACGACGCCAGCGCTTTGCATATGCCAACCAAACAACGGGCACGGCCCGGGGGCTTCCATGAAAATTATCCTGATCGGCGCAACCGGCACCATCGGCCGCGCGGTTGCCGAAGAGCTTGGCCAACGCCACGACATCATCGCCGTGGGCAACACCAGCGGCCAGTACCACGTGGACGTAACGCGCAGCGACAGCATCCGCGAGCTGTTCGAACGCGTGGGCAAGGTCGACGCCATTGTCTCGACCACCGGCGCGATGCACTTCGGCCCGCTGGCCGAGATGACGGCCGAACAATTCAAGATCGGCTTGCACAACAAGCTGCTGGGTCAGGTTGACGTGGCGCTGATCGGGCAACACTACTTGAACGCGGGCGGATCCATCACGCTGACCAGCGGCATCGTCAGTGACGAACCGATCCGGTATGGCGCGAACGCATCGGCGGTGAACTCCGCCATCGACGGCTTCGTGCGTGGCGCGGCGGTAGAGCTGCAAGGGTTGCGGATCAACTCGGTCAGCCCGACGGTGTTGCAGGAATCCCTGCAAGCCTACGGGCCGTATTTCCCGGGCTTTGAAGCGGCGCCCGCCTCGCGGGTGGCGCTGGCCTATCGCCGCAGCGTGGAAGGCGCGCAGACGGGCCGGGTGATAAGGGTCTGGTGATACGTGGAGATCCGGGCCTGGCGAGCCGGGTCTGGTGATCCGCCCCGGACAAAACAAAAGCGGCTTGATGGATGGC
>NZ_JBLVOL010000137.1:84214-105687 GCF_053543755.1 Achromobacter semiaridum
CACCCCGCTTCGTTTTCTTGCCATGCCTTGGCGCTGTGGCGCTTTGGCGGAACCGCGATCGCCGTGCTTCTCGCCGTGCTTTTCGCACTGCTTTTTGCATTGCTTTTTGCATTGCTTTTCGCACTGCCATCACGTGTTCGATATAAGTTGGTGCGCCCGGCAGGATTCGAACCTACGACCCCCTGGTTCGTAGCCAGGTACTCTATCCAGCTGAGCTACGGGCGCCCCGAAAGAGGCGTGTTTATAACATGGAAAAACCGCATCGTGCAAATCGGTGCGGAAAAAAGCGCTTGGGCGCCGGTCGGGGCAAGGCTTCGGTGCACCATCGCTTGCTTCACATCAAGGAACGCGGCGCGGGTGCGCAGTACGCTGAAATTACAGTGCACTGCACTGCACTGCACTGCACTGCACTTCTCTTCGCGCACACGCACCGGCCGCCTGTCCCGGCATGCTGCGGACGACACTGCGATGGCGTTTCCCTGATGAGGCACGGCATGGCCAAGAAATTCCCGATGCATCCCAAGCACCCCGAACGGGTTTGCTGGGGCTGCGATCAATACTGCGCATCCGACGCCATGAAATGCGGCAACGGTTCCGACCGCACGATGCACCCCGCCGAACTGTTGGGTGACGATTGGGCAAGCGTAGGGGACTGGGGCTTTGAAGAGGAAAGCAAAGCAGCGTCGGCGCAAAACAAAAAGGCCTTCGATCAATGATCAAAGGCCTTTCCATTTTCTTTGTTCGGCGTTTCAGTGTGACGTGAAACTTGGTGCGCCCGGCAGGATTCGAACCTACGACCCCCTGGTTCGTAGCCAGGTACTCTATCCAGCTGAGCTACGGGCGCCCCGAAAGAGGCGTGTTTATAACATGGAAAAACCGCATCGTGCAAATCGGTGCGGAAAAAAGCGCTTGGGCGCCGGTCGGGGCAAGGCTTCGGTGCACCATCGCTTGCTTCACATCAAGGAACGCGGCGCGGGTGCGCAGTACGCTGAAATTACAGTGCACTGCACTGCACTGCACTGCACTGCACTTCTCTTCGCGCACACGCACCGGCCGCCTGTCCCGGCATGCTGCGGACGACACTGCGATGGCGTTTCCCTGATGAGGCACGGCATGGCCAAGAAATTCCCGATGCATCCCAAGCACCCCGAACGGGTTTGCTGGGGCTGCGATCAATACTGCGCATCCGACGCCATGAAATGCGGCAACGGTTCCGACCGCACGATGCACCCCGCCGAACTGTTGGGTGACGATTGGGCAAGCGTAGGGGACTGGGGCTTTGAAGAGGAAAGCAAAGCAGCGTCGGCGCAAAACAAAAAGGCCTTCGATCAATGATCAAAGGCCTTTCCATTTTCTTTGTTCGGCGTTTCAGTGTGACGTGAAACTTGGTGCGCCCGGCAGGATTCGAACCTACGACCCCCTGGTTCGTAGCCAGGTACTCTATCCAGCTGAGCTACGGGCGCTCCGACAAAGAGGCAAAATTATATCAGAACAATTTCACCGTTTTTACTGCTTCTGCTTTTTTTTCTAAGTTTTTTTGAAGTTTTTTTGCCGGATTTCGCGAAAAGAATTCGCTACGTCCTAGAAGCCGGTCCTACAAAACAAACCGCTCTAAAAAAACTTGGTGCGCCCGGCAGGATTCGAACCTACGACCCCCTGGTTCGTAGCCAGGTACTCTATCCAGCTGAGCTACGGGCGCTCCGACAAAGAGGCAAAATTATATCAGAACAATTTCACCGTTTTTACTGCTTCTGCTTTTTTTTCTAAGTTTTTTTGAAGTTTTTTTGCCGGATTTCGCGAAAAGAATTCGCTACGTCCTAGAAGCCGGTCCTACAAAACAAACCGCTCTAAAAAAACTTGGTGCGCCCGGCAGGATTCGAACCTACGACCCCCTGGTTCGTAGCCAGGTACTCTATCCAGCTGAGCTACGGGCGCTCCGACAAAGAGGCAAAATTATATCAGAACAATTTCACCGTTTTTACTGCTTCTGCTTTTTTTTCTAAGTTTTTTTGAAGTTTTTTTGCCGGATTTCGCGAAAAGAATTCGCTACGTCCTAGAAGCCGGTCCTACAAAACAAACCGCTCTAAAAAAACTTGGTGCGCCCGGCAGGATTCGAACCTACGACCCCCTGGTTCGTAGCCAGGTACTCTATCCAGCTGAGCTACGGGCGCGTCAAAAAGCAAGCCTTGAATAATAGCGTTGTTTCAGAAAACGTGCAAGTCGGGGCATCGAAATATCGCATTGCGGCGCGGCTTGGATACGGCAGCGATTGCCATCGCGATCGTGCACCCACGCCGCCGGAAAGCACTATCCTAGTGGCCGCTTCCATTGCCTCCCTTATCTCTTGGCCGTCATCGTGAAACACCTGCTGGTAAGTCTGGACAAGCTGCACGACTTCGATGAAATCATCGACGTACGCTCGCCGCTTGAATACGCCGACGATCACATCCCGGGCGCCATCAACGCGCCCGTGCTCAGTAATGAAGAACGGGTACTGGTTGGCACGCTGTACCGCCAAGCGTCGCCGTTCGAAGCGTCTCGACTGGGCGCCGCGCTGGTCGCCCGCAACATCGCCCTGCATCTGGAAACGCGCTTCGCCGACCGGCCGCAAGGTTGGCGCCCGCTGATCTATTGCTGGCGCGGAGGCAAGCGGTCTGGCTCTATGACGCTGATGTTCAACATGATCGGCTGGCGCGCGCGGCAGCTGGACGGCGGCTACAAAAGCTATCGCAGCGCTACGCTGCAAGCGCTGGCAACCTTGCCGGCGGCCTTGCACTGCGTGGTGCTGGTCGGCCCCACCGGCAGCGGCAAAACGCGCTTGCTGAACGCGTTGGCGCAGGCCGGCGCGCAGACGCTGGACCTGGAGCAACTGGCCTCGCACCGGGGCTCGTTGCTGGGCGCCCTGCAAGGCGTGGCGCAGCCTTCGCAAAAGCACTTCGACACACTGCTTGCCGCGCGCCTTCGTGCCCTGAACGCATCACAACCCGTGTTTGTTGAAGCAGAGAGCCGCAAGATCGGCGCCGTCGAATTGCCGCCCGCCTTGCTGCAAGCCATGCATGATGGCGTATGCATCAACGTGGCATCCACGCGCGAAGACCGCGCCGCGTTCCTTCAACAGGATTACGCGCAGCTGTTCGAAAACCCGGAATGGTTGAAAGCCCAGCTGCAACGCATGTTGGGCCTGCACAGCCGCGAGGTGATCCAGGGTTGGCAGCAGATGGTGGACGACGGCCGCCGCATCGATCTGGCGCGCGAACTCATCGACCGACACTACGACCCCGCCTACGCGCGCAGCAGCCACGCGCAATACAAGCGCCTGGCGCAAGCATTGCCGATGCCGTTCAGGCCGAACGATGCGGATGTCGTGGAGCAGGCGCGCGCGCTGCTATCCGCGCTGGAATGAAAAACGCGCTGACGATCAACGCGCACCAATGAAAAAAACCCGCAATCGATTTCGCGATTGCGGGTTTTTTAATTCAGCGCTGGTTGTTTAGCACCAGCGCCGAAGATCTGGCGGAGACGGTGGGATTCGAACCCACGATGCAGTTTTTAGCCACATACTCCCTTAGCAGGGGAGCCCCTTCAGCCTCTCGGGCACGTCTCCGAAAAGAGAACGAGATTCTAGCACGAATTTTTTGGTGCTTGCCCGCAAACGGGGCCATCAATCAAAAAAAACGTACCGATCCGCTGCCTTTATTCCTTGGGGGCCGGCGCCTGGTCCAGGCCAAAGGCCTTGTGCAGCGCGCGCACGCCCAATTCCATGTACTTGTCGTCGATGATGACCGACGTCTTGATTTCGCTGGTGCTGATCATCTGGATGTTGATGCCTTCTTGCGAAAGCGTCTGGAACATCAGGCTGGCCACGCCCACGTGCGAACGCATGCCGATGCCGACGATCGAGACCTTGGCGACCTTCTCGTCGGTGGACAGTTCACGCGCGCCCACGGCGGGGATGACTTCGCGCTTGAGCAGGTCGACGGCACGCGCGAATTCGTTGCGATTCACGGTGAACGAGAAGTCGGTCGTGCCAGCCACGGACTGGTTCTGCACGATCATGTCGACATCGATGTTGGCGGCGGCGACCGGACCCAGGATGGAGAAAGCGATACCCGGTTTGTCGGGAACCGCCAGCAAGGTGATTTTGGCTTCGTCGCGGCTGAAGGCGATGCCGGAGACAACGGCGGCTTCCATTTTTTCGTCTTCCTCAAAAGTAATCAGCGTGCCCGAGACCATTTCTTCGTCGAGCGGAATGAGCGGGTCGGTCAGCGAGGACAGGACCCGGACCGGAACACGGTATTTGCCGGCGAATTCCACCGAGCGGATTTGCAGTACCTTGGAACCCAGCGAGGCCATTTCCAGCATTTCCTCGAAGGAAACGACGGCCATGCGGCGCGCTTCAGGCACCACGCGCGGATCGGTCGTGTAGACGCCGTCCACGTCGGTGTAGATCAGGCATTCGTCGGCCTTGATGGCGGCGGCCACGGCCACGGCCGAGGTATCCGAACCACCACGGCCCAGCGTCGTGATGTGGCCTTCGGGGTCGATGCCCTGGAAGCCAGTCACGATCACCACGCGGCCCGCGTCGAGGTCGCCGCGGATACGGGCGTCGTCGATGGAGCTGATGCGCGCCTTGGTGAAGGATGAATCGGTGCGCACGGGCACTTGCCAACCGGCATAGCTGCGCGCCGGCACGCCTTCGGCCTGCAACGCAATGGCCAGCAAACCGCTGCTGGCCTGCTCGCCGGTGGCGGCGATCATATCGAGTTCGCGGCTATCGGGCTGGGGCGAAATTTCGCGCGCCAGACCCAGCAGGCGATTCGTTTCGCCCGCCATTGCCGACGGCACTACAACAACCTGGTGGCCGGCGGCGTGCCACTTCGCGACGCGACGCGCCACGTTCCGAATGCGCTCGACCGAGCCCATCGAAGTACCGCCATATTTGTGAACGATCAGGGACATCTCGTACTCTGGCTGGACACCCGCCGCAAAGTGGTGACGGGCAAAACCATATATTCTAGCGCGGCGGTAAAAATTTGCTCAGTTTGAGGAAATTTATGTTCATTGCGCGGCTATTTTTCCGTGGATTCTTTCCAGAACGCCGGTTTATTTATTGCCGCGCTTCGATCCACACGCGCCCGCGATGGCAGCGCACCACATGGCCGGCCTGCTGCACTTGCAGCTGCCGGTCGTGCCCCAGGCTGTGCAGTTCGCGCAGCTGACGCAAGAGGTCGCGCAGGCGCGCGTCCGTGGGCATGCGCGCACCGTTTTGTTGCAGCCAGAAGCGCAGCACCTGCGACTGGCGCGGCGGCGACAATTCGCGCCACGCCTTCAATGAAAAGCTGGCGCCGTCGGGGCCGGGGTCCAGGCGGGCCAGATCTTCGCGCGCGACTTCTTCCAGGATCTGCGCCGCTTCGGCCATGTGCGCGGCGTGCCGCGCGACGATGGCGCGCCAGCCGGGCCAGCGCTTGTCCAGCACGGGCGCCAGCAGTTCGCGCACGGCGGCGCGGGTGTAGCGGGGATCTGCGTTGGTGGGGTCTTGTACGGGCTGCCAGCCGCTCGCTTGCCGCACGGCGTCGGCGGCAAGCAGGATCGTCGCGCGGTCCTGCGCAAGCCAGGGGCGCACATAGGTGATGCCGTCGCGTTGCAAGGCCGGGGACATCGCGGCCATGCCGAGCAGGCCGGTGCCGCGCAGCAGCCGCAGCAAAACGGTTTCGGCCTGGTCGTTGCGGTGATGCGCCAGCAGAACGTGAGTCGCGCCTTCTGCCTGCGCCAGCCGCGCCAGCGCCGCGTAGCGGGCATCGCGCGCGGCGGCCTCGATGCCCTTGCCCGCCGCGTGCTCGACCTGGACGCGCGCTTCGTGCACCGGCAGGCCCAGCAAGGCGCCCAGGGCATGCACTTGCCTGCCCCATTCGTCGGCCGCGTCCTGCAAGCCGTGATGCACATGCAAGAGCGACAGGCCGATGCCAAGGTCATGCGCAACAGCCGCCGCGTGCACGGCCAGCATGGCGGAATCGGCGCCACCGCTCAAGGCGACGGCAACGCGGGCGGGACGCGCGGGCAACGCCTGCAAGGCGTCTCGCAACGCCGCGATCAACGCGGGCGATTTCGGCAGCGCAACCGTTGACGCCGGTCGCCCTGCCGCCGACACCGACGCCTTGGCGCGCAACACCGTTTCCCGAACTGTCGACGCCGACGACGCAGCGGACGGCACCGCGCCCTTTTCCGTCGACACCGAAGGCGCTGCGGACGCGCAATGCGACACGCCCGACTCGGCCTGGTCGGGCGTGTCGGGCGTGGAGTGCGCGTTCATGATTTTGGGCGCGGGCAGCGCGGCCGTGGCGCCGGCGTACCAGCCGGCGCCGTTGCCTGCGCTACGCGCGCACTTCCGTATAAGCGCCGTAGGACAGCAGGCGTTGCACGCGCTGTTCAACGAGCTGTTCGGGCGTCATGCCTTGCAGTTGGCGCAGGGCATCAGCCAGCGCGCGGCGCAGCAAGCGCGCCATGACGCGCGGGTCGCGATGGGCGCCGCCCACCGGTTCATTGACGACGCGGTCAACCAGGCCCAGGTCTTTCAGGCGCGGCGCGATGATGGCCAGCGCTTCGGCGGCATCGGGCGCCTTGTCGGCGCTGCGCCACAGGATCGACGCGCAGCCTTCGGGCGAGATCACGGCGTAGGTGGCGTATTGCAGCATCAACACGGCGTTGCCCACGGCAATGGCCAGCGCGCCACCGGAACCGCCTTCGCCGATGATCGTGCAGATCACGGGCACTTTCAGTTCGGCCATGGCGTACAGGTTGTGGCCGATGGCTTCGGACTGGCCGCGCTCTTCGGCGCCGATGCCGGGATAGGCGCCGGGGGTGTCCACGAAGGTGAACACGGGAACGCCGAATTTCTCGGCCAGGCGCATCAGGCGCAGGGCCTTGCGATAGCCTTCCGGACGCGGCATGCCGAAGTTGCGCGCGGCGCGTTCCTTGGTGTCGCGGCCCTTTTGGTGGCCGATGACCATGCAGGGCGTGCCGTTAAAGCGCGCCAGACCGCCGATGATGGACTGGTCGTCGGCGTACATGCGGTCGCCGTGCAGTTCGTGGAAGTCGGTGAACATTTCGCGCACGTAGTCCAGCGTGTAAGGACGCTGGGGGTGGCGGGCGACAAGCGCCGTCTGCCACGGCGTGAGCTTGGCGTAGATCTCCTTGGCCAAGGTCTGGCTCTTTTGCTGAAGACGCCCGATCTCGTCGGAGATGTCTACCGCAGAATCGGCCTGCACATAGCGCAGCTGCTCGATCTTGTTTTCAAGTTCGGCCAGCGGCTGTTCAAATTCCAGAAATGTATTGCGCATGTAGTGTGGTTCCGTAGATGGGCTGCCTGGTGTGCATCAGTATTGAACCGGTGTCGGTTCCAGACTGCGCCATAGATACCAGGTCGCCACGGTACGCCAGGGCTGCCACGCCAGCGAGACTTCGCGAGCCTCGAAGCGCGAGACAGGCTCGCCACTGAAATAGTGTAGTGAGATTGCCTTGAGCAACCCTGGATCATCCAGCGGCAGGACGTCAGGCCGCTGTAGATTGAAAATCAAAAACATCTCCGCCGTCCAGCGCCCAATGCCCCGGATGGCGACCAATTCAGAAATAACCGCTTCGTCGTCCATGGCCGCCCACTTTTCAGGGTGGACGCGGCGTTCGCCGAAGTGCACGGCAAGGTCCAGCACGTACTCGGCCTTGCGCTGGGACAAGCCGGCGCGGCGCAGGCCATCGACGCCTACGCGCAGCACGGCCACCGGCGTGGGGCGCTTGCCGACGGCTTCGATGAACTTGGTCCAGGCGGCATCGGCCGCCTTGGTGGAGACCTGCTGCCCGATGATGGCGCGCGCCAGCGTCACGAACGGCGTGCCGCGCGACGTCAGCCACACTTCGGGGTGCTGGGGGATGACTTTTTTCAAGATGCGGTCGCGCCGCATCAGATGGGCGACGGCCGCTTCCCAATAATCAGGCTTGGGAATGTCGAGATCGGCGGTGGACATATCGGGCGTATCCACTGGGCTCAGGCCCGGCGCCATTGCGTCAAGCCACCCGGCTTGTCGTCAAGTTCGATGCCGGCCTCGCGCAGTTCGGCGCGGATGCGGTCCGCCTCGGCGAAATTACGCGCGGCCTTGGCGGCGGCGCGCGCATCGATCAGCGATTGAATGGCGTCGGCGTCCAGCGTGGCGCGCGCGCCTTGCTCGATGGCCGCGGCCGAATAGCGCGTGGGCGACTGGAAGTACGTAGCCGGGTCCTGCTGCAACAAACCCAGCAAGGACGCCAGCGCCTTCATCTGGCCGGCGCTGCGCGCGCTTTTGTCGCGGTTGGCCTCGGTGGCCAGTTCAAACAGGGCTGCCACGGCCCCCGAGCTGTTGAAGTCGTCGTCCATGGCCGCCTTGAAGGCTTGGGCCTGCGGCTCGTTCCAGTCGATGCCCTGGTCGTCGGCCGGCACGTTCTGCAAGGCCTGGTACAGGCGATCCAGTGCGTTTTGCGCGTCGATCAGGTTGTCGGGGGTGTAGTTCTGCGAGCTGCGATAGTGGTTGCGCACAATGAAGAAACGCACCATTTCGGCTTCACGCGGGTTGACGCGGTAGTCGGCGTCGTCCGCCGCGGGGTCGCCCAGCGCCACGGTCTGGCGGATGGTGCGGAAGTTGCCCAGCGACTTGGACATCTTGTCCGAATCCACCATCAGCGGGCCGCAGTGCATCCAGATGTTGGCCAGCGTGCCGCCGAACGCGCCTTCGGTCTGCGCGATTTCGTTTTCGTGGTGCGGGAATTTCAGGTCGGGACCGCCGCCGTGGATGTCCAGCGGCAAGCCCAACAAGGATTTGCTCATGGCCGAGCATTCGATGTGCCAGCCGGGGCGGCCCATGCCGTAGGGCGATTCCCATTTGGTGTCGGCGGGTTCGTCGGCCTTTGCCGACTTCCACAGCACGAAGTCCAGGGGGTCACGCTTGGCCGAGCCCACCGCCACGCGTTCGCCGGCGCGCAGGTCGTCCAGCGTCTTGCCGGACAGCTTGCCGTAACCGGCAAAGCCGCGCACGGCGTAGTTCACGTCGCCGTCATCGGCTTGATAGGCCAGGCCGTTCTGTTCCAGCTTGCCGATGATGTCCAGCATGTCGCCCACGTAGTGCGTGGCGCGCGGCTCGCGGTCGGGCGATTGAACACCCAGCGCGCGCTCGTCGGCGTGCATGGCGGCGATGTAGAACTCAGTGACCTCGCCGATGCGGCGGCCGGTTTCAACGGCGCGGCGAATAATCTTGTCGTCGATGTCGGTGATATTGCGCACGTAATCGACGGCCAGGCCGGTGGCGCGCAGCCAGCGCTGCACGACGTCAAACGACACCAGCATGCGGGCATGGCCCAGATGGCAGAAGTCGTACACGGTCATGCCACACACGTACATGCGCACCTGACCAGCCTGGGCCGGTTTGAACGGTTCTTTGGTACGCGATAACGTGTTGTAGATTTGCAGCATGGCGCTTATGTATTGGTCTGATTGCTTTCCGCGGCGAAATCGGAAAAAGTTGCTGGGGCGGGACGATGCCCCCGGTATCACCGGCATCACCGGCATCGCCGATATCACCGATATCGCCGGCCCCCGGGATACCCCGGGCACCACCGATACCGCGCGTCCTGCCGGGGGGCTCCAGCTCGACATCTCTGTTCCGGCTCAAGCTCTTGCCGAAACAAAAACGCAACCGGGGCTAAAATGGCGGTCGTCAAGTATAGCAAGCGGCCCGGTCGCACGCGTAAGTGCTGCCCGGCCACGACTTTTAACGGATACCCACGTGACTATCAAGCCGCGTTTTTGTGTCGCCCTGCTCGCGCTGGCCTTTGCCAGCGCGCCGGCGGGTAGCGCCCTTGCCCAGTCGATGGCCGGCGGCGGCGGGGCCAGCCCCAACGCCACGCGCACCACCCTGGACCCCATCCCCCCCGAAGGCGGCTGGGACAGTCTGGCCAAACTGCTGGAAGCGGCCAAACCCGGCGTGGACACGCGCTTGACGCCGTCGCCCTCGCAGATCACCAACCGCATCGAAATGCTGCTGAACCGCGGCGATAACGAAGAAGCGTTGGCGATGATCGAAAAGCGCGAAGCCGAAATCAAGGACCAACGCGGCACCGATGTGCAGCTGATGTTCCAGCACGCGCGCGCACTGGCCGCCCTGAATCGCACGGGCGAAGCCATCGACATCTACACCGACATGACCACGCGTTTCCCCGAGCTGCCGGAACCTTGGAACAACCTGGCCGCTCTATATGCCAGCCGCGGTGAACTTGAAAAAGCGCAAGACGCCCTCCAAATGGCACTACGCGCTGACCCCGGCTACGCCGCCGCCCGAGCCAACCTGGGCGATCTGCAACTTCTACAGGCCCTGCGCACTTACAAGAAGGCCGCCAGCGATGGCGTGCCCGGCATGCAGGAGAAGGCCCGTGAAGTCGAAACCATGCTGAAGGATAAACAAGGCAAATGATGTCCCGTTACTCACCCTTCCACCTGCTGCGCCTGACGGCGTGCTCGTTCGCGCTGGCCGCATTTGCCCCAGCGCTTGTCAGCGCCGCCCCAGCGGCCTCCTCCACCACCACTACTTCTGAAGGCACAAAAGCCATGAGCACCAACCCGCGCGTCAAGCTTGTTACGAACCAAGGCGATATGGTCATCACCCTGGACGCCGCCAAGGCGCCCAAGACCGTCGAAAACTTCCTGACCTACGTCAAGGAAGGCTTCTACAACGGCACGGTGTTCCACCGCGTGATCGACGGTTTCATGATCCAGGGCGGCGGCTTCGAACCCGGCATGAAGCAAAAGCAAACGCATGCCCCGATCGAAAACGAAGCCAACAACGGCTTGAAGAACGACAAGTACACCCTGGCGATGGCCCGCACCAGCGATCCGCATTCGGCCACCGCGCAGTTCTTCATCAACGTGTCCAACAATGATTTCCTGAACTTCACGTCGCCCACGCCGAACGGCTGGGGCTACGCCGTGTTCGGCACCATCACCGAAGGCACCGACGTGGTCGAGAAGATCAAGGGTGTGAAGACCGGCAACAAGGGCTTCCACCAGAACGTGCCCAACGAAGACGTGATCATCGAGAAGGCCGAGATTCTTGAATAAGATTGCCCTGCCCGGCCCGATCTGGCTGGCGTCCGACCTGCACTTGGGGCCGGCCACGCCGGCCACCTCCGAGGCATTCCTGGCGTTTCTGGAGGCCGCGCGGCAGGAAGCTGCCGCGTTGCTGCTGCCGGGCGACATCTTTGACGCCTGGATCGGCGACGACGTGATCCGCGCCGCGCCGCCGTGGCTTGCCACGGTGTTGACGGCGCTGCGCGACACCAGCGCACGCATCCCGGTATGGCTGGGGCGCGGCAACCGCGACTTCCTCATTGGGGAAGAACTGGCCGCGGCCGTGGGCGCCAAGCTGCTGCCCGAGCCCGCCCTGCTGCAAACGGATGCCGGCCCGGTGCTGCTGACGCACGGCGACGAGTTCTGTACGGACGACGCCGCGTATCAGCAGTTCCGCAAGATGGTCCGCAATCCGCAATGGCAGGCCGAGTTCCTGGCCAAGACCATCCCCGAACGCCTGGCCATGGCGCAGCAGGCGCGCGGCGAAAGCCAGGCGGCCAACCAGACGAAGTCCATGGAAATCATGGACGTCAATGGCGCCGCCATCGAGTCGATCTTCCGCGATAGCGGCGTGCCCGTGCTGGTTCATGGCCACACGCATCGCCCGGCACGCCACGTGCTGGACGTGGATGGCAAGAAGCGTGAACGCTGGGTGCTGCCCGACTGGGATTGCGATCACGTGTCGCCCCCGCGCGGTGGCTGGCTGATCATCGATAGCGATGGGCTGACGTTCTACGACCTGGAAACGGAATCGTAAGGGCAAGACTCAGGACAAAGCCGAACGCTGTGCAGCGCCGGCAACGGCCGCACAATGAAAATGGCCTCGCAACCGCGAGGCCATTTTTTTTGCGCGACTGAACGGGATCAGCGCGTGAAGATCCACGCGGCGACCACCGCGCCGAACACGATGCGATACCAGGCGAACACCCGGTACGTGTGGTTGGCCACGAATCGCAGCACCGCGCGCACCACCACCATCGCGCTCAGGAACGCTGCGATGAAGCCCACGGCGATGCCGGACAAGTCATGCTGGGTCAGCGCGCCGAAGTTCTTGTACATATCGAAAACGGCCGCGCCCAGCATCGTGGGCATAGCCAGGAAAAACGAGAATTCCGTGGCCGTCTTGCGCTGGATGCCGGCGATCATGCCGCCGATGATGGTGGCGCCCGACCGCGATGTGCCCGGAATCATGGCGAAGCACTGCGCCACGCCCACGCCCAGCGCCTGCTTCCAGGTGATCTGTTCGAGCGTGTGCGCGGACGCCCGTTCGTCGGACGCCGTGTCGTCGGCAGCGCCCGGCGCGTCGCCCGGCGTGTGGTGCGTCTTGCGTTCCACGTACAGCATGATCAGGCCGCCCAGCACCAGCGTCACCACCACCACGCCGGGGTGATAGAACACCGACTTGATGGTCTTGATGAAGATGGCGCCGATGACCGCCGCTGGCAGGAACGCGATGATCAGGTTGCGGGTGAACGCGACCTCGCTGGCCACGCCGGTCAAGGTGCCCCGGATCAGCTGGATCAACCGCGCCCGGAACACCCACATCACCGCCAGGATCGAACCCAGCTGGATGACCACTTCGAACACCTTGCCATCGCCGGACTGGAAGTTGATCCAGTCGCCCACCAAAATCAGGTGGCCGGTGCTGGACACGGGGATGAACTCGGTCAGGCCTTCAAGAATGCCAAGAATGAAGGCCTTGATCAGATAGAGCGCGTTGTCAGTCACGATAGGTAGGGGTTCCGGTTAATCGTTGGCCAGCGGGGCTTCGTCCGACAGCATTTCCTGCGGCCGCTTTTCAACGCGCACCAGCGCGATCCGGCGGCCGTCCATTTCCAGCACCTCGAAGCGGAAGTGCTGGTGATGGGCTTCGTATTCGCAGACATCGCCGGGCTTGGGCAGATGGCCAAAGCGCGACAGCAGGTAGCCTGCAAGGGTGGAAAAGTCTTGGGCTTCGTCGACCAGGCCTTCGGTTTCCAGCACCTGTTCGACGTGGTGCAGGTCGGCCGCGCCGTCGATCTTCCAGGTGTTGTCGCCGTCGGCCACGATGTCGGGCAATTCGTCTTCGTCGGGGAATTCACCGGCGATGGCCTCGAACACGTCGATGGGAGTGACCAGCCCTTCAATGGCGCCGAACTCATCGGCCACCAGCACCAGCTGCCCGCGCGACCGTTTCAGCGTGTCCATCAACCGCAGGATGCCGATGGACTCGTGCACGATGATGGGATCGCGCAGCCGGTTGCGGCGCACGCGCCCTTCGGTGATCAGGTCGGCAACCAGGTCCTTGGCGCGCGCGATGCCCAGCACTTCGTCCAGCGACCCCCGGCACACCGGGAAGAAGCTGTGGGGCGCCTCGGTCAGCTGATGGCGGATCAGTTCCGGGTCGTCGTCGATATTGATCCAGGACACATCCGTGCGCGGCGTCATGATCGACCGGATGGAACGTTCGGCCAGCGTCAGCACGCCGCTGACCATGTTGCGTTCTTCCACGCCGAAGGCCGGAATGGCCGGGCCGTCGGCATTGGGCAGGTCGGCTTCGTCGCTGGTGGGCGGGCGCTTGCCCAGCATGCGCAGCACGGCCGACGCGGTACGTTCGCGCATCGGACGGCGGGCGTCCAGCTTGAGCAGGTTGCGGCGCGCCACCTGGTTCAGCGCCTCGATGGCCACCGAGAAGCCGATGGCCGCGTACAGATAGCCCTTGGGCACCTTGAAGCCAAAGGCTTCGGCCAGCAGCGAAAAGCCGATCATCAGCAAGAAGCCCAGGCACAGGACCACCACGGTCGGGTGCGCGTTGACGAAGCGCGTCAGCGGCTTGGAGGCCAGCAGCATGATGCCGATGGCGATGACGACGGCGATCATCATGATGGCAAGATGGTCCACCATGCCCACCGCCGTGATGACCGAGTCCAGCGAGAACACCGCGTCCAGCACCACGATCTGCGTAACGATCACCCAGAAGCTGGCATACACGCGCGGCCCGGAGGACCCCGCGTGCTGACCGCCTTCCAGGCGCTCGTGCAGTTCCATCGTGCCTTTGAATAGCAGGAACAGGCCACCGACCATCAGGATCAGGTCGCGCCCCGAAGGCGACACCGGACCGACTGTGAACAAGGGGGTGGTCAAGGTGACCAGCCACGACATGACGGACAGCAGGCCAAGCCGCATGATCAGGGCCAGGCTCAACCCCATGATGCGCGCGCGGTCGCGTTGCGCAGGGGGCAGCTTGTCCGCCAGGATGGCGATGAAAATCAGGTTATCAATGCCCAGGACGATCTCAAGGACGACCAGGGTAAGCAAGCCGACCCACGCTGCGGGGTCTAGCAGCCACTCCATCAGGAGCTCCAGAAGTTACACGACCGGTAATCGTACATGGAAAATTCGTGACATGCCGGTGACACGCGGCCCTCCGTTTGCCTGATGGCCAATGGCTTTCAGCCATGCGCATGGCTGGTGTTCACCTTGCAAGGGCCATAAAAAAACCGGCCCGAAGGCCGGTTGTGGCAAGGCCGCATCGGCCCGCGCGATCAGGCGGCGGACGGCGGGTTCAGCGACGTCAGCAACTGCGTGAAGATCTTCGGGGTGGCGGCCAGGACGTTGCCGCTGTCCATCCAGCCTTGTTCGCCGTCAAAGTCGGCGATCAGGCCACCGGCTTCCAGCACCATCAGGCTGCCCGCGGCCAGATCCCAGGGCTTCAGGCCCACGCCGCAGAAGCCGTCCAGACGGCCGCTGGCCACGTAGGCCAGGTCCAGGACGGTGGAACCCATGCGGCGCACGCCCGTAACGCTTTCGGCCATATGGCGGAAACGCTGCGAACCCTGCTCGGGGTCGCCGGCGTTGGGCCAGTGCGCGCCCAGCAGCGCTTCGTGGTAGCGGGTACGGCCCGAGACGCGCACGCGGCGGTCGTTCAGGAAGGTGCCGCTGCCACGGCTGGCCGTGAACAGCTCGTTGCGCGAGGGGTCATAGATGACCGCTTGCGTGACCTGGCCGCGCTGGGTCAGCGCGATGGACACGGCGTAGTTGGGCAGGCCGTGGATGAAGTTGGTCGTGCCGTCCAAGGGATCGATGATCCATTGGAATTCAGCCTGGTCGGGACCTTGCAGCCCGAATTCCTCGCCCAGCACGGCATGATCCGGGTAAGCGGCATGCAGCGTTTCGACGATGGACTCCTCGGCGGCGCGATCGACTTCCGTGACATAATCGCGCGGCCCCTTGCGAGCCACGCTGAGTCGTTCCAAATCCATGCTGGCACGGTTGATAATGGTGCCGGCACGCCGGGCCGCCTTGATGGCGATGTTGAGCATCGGGTGCATAAAATTCCGTACGTATGCGGTGGGTTCGCGTGATGATAGGCCACTTGCCGCCCCCCGATCCGTCGTCGCCCCAACGGGGAAATCGACCCAAAAAACCAGGAAGGCGTGAAGCCAAACGCGCCATTTTAAATGACTCAAGCATTTTCACGTGTTCGCTTCATTATGGTGAACCCCAGCCACCCCGGAAACGTGGGTTCGGCGGCCCGCGCCATCAAGACGATGGGCTTCTCCGAATTGGTCTTGGTAGCGCCTAAATTTCCAGATGTAACCAGCCAGCCGGAGGCCGTGGCCCTGGCCAGCGGCGCGCTGGACGTGCTGGAAAACGCGCGCATCTACCCGTCGCTGGAAGAAGCGCTGGCGCCCGTGACCATGGCGTTTGCCCTGACCGCGCGCGTGCGCGATCTGGGTCCTCCGCCCTGCGACATCCGCCAGGCAGCCGATTTGGCCCGCGCGCATCTGGCCGGCACGGCCGAGGGCGTGGCCGCCGTCGTGCTGGGCACCGAGCGCGCCGGGCTGACCAACGCGCAGATCGCCCTGTGCCATCGCATCTGCCACATACCCGCCAACCCGGAATACAGCTCGCTGAACGTAGCCCAGGCCTTGCAGCTGGCCGCGTGGGAGCTGCGCTACGCGCTGCTGGTGGAACAAGGCGCGGCGCTGTTGCCCGCATCAACCGCGCAAGAGCCGTCGCGCGGAGCCGAGCCGGCTTCGGGCGAGGCCGTGCAGGCGTTCCTGGCGCATTGGGAAGAAGCGCTGATCGGCGTCCAGTTCCTGGACCCGGCGCACCCCAAGAAGCTGATGCCGCGCATGCGCCATCTGTTTTCGCGGCCGGCGTTGACGCGCGACGAAGTGGACATGATGCGCGGCGTCTGCACCGCCATGCTGGCTACCGCGCGGCGCAACGGCGGCGCAAAAAAATAGGGACGGGCGCAAAGCCCGTCCCTGTCGGATCAGATCCCGGTAGCGGCTGGCGCCGGCCGGGGTATCGCCCGATCAGTCCACCTTGGCGCCCGAGGCCTTGACCACCGGGGCCCAGCCGTCGACTTCCGACTTGATGAACGCGCCGAATTCAGCCGGCGTGGTCTTCACGCCCACGGCGCCCAGCTTTTCATAGCTGGTCTGCACGGAAGGCTTGTCCAGCGCTTTCTGCATGGCGGCGTTCAGCGTATTGATCACTTCGGGCGGCGTGCCGGCCGGGGCCAACAGGCCGAACCAGGACGACACGTCAAAATCGGTAAAGCCCGATTCCTTCATGGTGGGCAGGTCCGGCGCGCTCTTGGAGCGGTCGCTGGTGGTGACGGCCAGGGCGCGCAGCTTGCCCGATTGGGCGTGCGGCCATGCCGACGGCATGTTGTCGAACATGAATTGCACCTGGCCGCCGATCAGGTCGGTCATGGCCGGCGCGCTGCCCTTGTAGGGCACGTGCAGCACGTCAATGCCTGCCTTCATCTTGAACAGCTCGCCCGCCATGTGGATGGACGTGCCGCTGCCCGACGAGGCAAAGGCCAGCTTGCCCGGGTTCTTCTTGGCGTAATCGACCAGTTCCTTGACGGACTTGACCGGCACTTCCGGGTTCACGACCAGGATGTTCGGCACTTTGGCGCCCAGCGCGACCGGAGCGAAATCCTTGGTCAGATCGAACGTGACGTTCTTGTACAGCGTCTGGTTGATGGCGCTGGTGACAGCCACGAACAGCAGCGTGTAGCCATCCGGGGCGGCGCGCTGCACCTGGTCGGTGGCGATGTTACTGCCGGCGCCCGGCTTGTTTTCAACCACGAACGACTGGCCCAGGGCCTCGGTCAGTTCCTTGGCCATGATGCGGGCGATCACGTCGGTGGTGCCACCGGCGGAAAAACCGACCACGATGCGGACAGGTTTGTCAGGGTAGGCAGCGTGGGCGGAACCCATCGCGAATGCGCTTGCGGCGGTAGCCAGAAGGGTGGCGGCAAAACGCCGCAGGCCAGGCTTTTGACCTGTAGTCATAGTGTCTCCGTGCAGGTACTGTCCATTAGATGGACGATTCGAATTATTTGATGACGCATTTTGAGCTATACACGACGGTTGCATCAAGGTAGAGTCCACGCTACGGACAATGGTTTTCCCTTGACCGATTCGCAATAACCCTAAGTTCTCAGAGATTTGCATGCAAGACAGTGATGCCGCGGCCGCAGGCCCACGCACGTTGCGGCGCGGACTTGCCGTGCTGGCCGCCCTGCGCGACCAAGGGCCCGACGGCCTCAGCGTGACGGATATCGCCCGCTTGACGGGCATACAACGCCCCACCATATACCGCCTGTTGGCCGCCCTGCTGGACGCCGGCCTGGTGCTGCCCGTGACGGACACCAAGAAATATCGCGCCCAGTTGGCCGTGGACCCTGACACCCGCTCGCGGGATCCGCGCGTGCGCCAGCTGCTGCCGGTGCTGCGCCGCCTGGCCGACCGCACGGGCGACGCCGTGTTCCTGGTGGTGCGCGACGATGATGATTCCATCAGCCTGCATCGCGAGATCGGCAGCTACCCGGTCCAGATCCTGGCCACTTACGCGGGCAAGCGTCAGCCGCTGGGCGTGGGGTCGGGCGGCATGGCGCTGCTTGCCGCCCTGCCGGACGACATCGCGCGCGGCATCGTCGACCGCAATTCGGGCCGTCTGGACGAATATGGCGGCATGACGCCGCAGGAAATGTACCGGCTGATCGACAACACCCGCGCGCGCGGCTATTCCGTGGTGGGCAATCACGCGGTGCGTGGCGCGTTGGGCGTGGGTTGCGCGCTGCTGGATTCGCACGGTTCGCCACTGCTGGCCGTCAGCGTCACGGCCATCATCGACCGCATGCCGGCCCAGCGCCAGCGCGAGATCGCGGGCTGGATCAAATCGGAACTGGCGCGGTTGGCCATGCAGGCCTGATCGCGCACGGCGGCAAGGCGCTGGTACGCCGAATGAACAACGGGCACCCGAAGGTGCCCGTTTGCATTGGTATTGGCAAAGTCTGCCAGAAACCGCTCAGGTGGCCGCGTCGGCCTTGCCCGGGGTCCGGGGGTTCTGGATTTCGCGCAGCGGAATCGGCGGTTGGAAACCTGCCGCTTCCAGCGTCGTACGGATTTCCTGGTACAGGCCCCAGCGCAGGTCCCAATACTTGCTGGATTCCGCCCACACGCGCACGTTCACGATGACGCCGCTTTCCTTGTACTCAAACACCTTGATCTGCGGCTCCGGATCCATCAGCGCATCCGGGCGCGCAGCCACGATTTCCTTCAGCTTGGTCATCACCTGATCCAGATCGTCGCCGTAGCGCACCGGCACCGGGATATCCAGGCGGCGCGTCTTATTGCGACTGTAGTTGGTGATGGTGGCGTTCCAGACAGTGCTGTTGGGCAGGGTCAGGTGGATGCCGTCGCCTTGCACCAGCCGCGTCAGGAACAGGCCGACCTCTTCCACCGTGCCGTCGGCGCCGGAGCTCAGGGCGATGTACTCGCCCGCCCGGATGGGGCGCAGGATCAGCAGCATGATGCCGGCCGCGATGTTTTGCAGCGTGCCTTGCAAGGCCAGGCCCACGGCCAGACCGGCGGCGCCCAGCACAGCGATCAAGCTGGCCGTCTGCACGCCGAAGCGAGCCAGCACGGCGATGACGGTAAAGATACGCACCGCCCACACGACCGTGGAGTAGAACATCGGCACAATCGTCGGGTCGATCTTGCTGGAGCGCATCGAGGCGCGACGCACCCAGCTGCCCAGCAACGACGACACCCACCACCCGATGATCAGGATCAGCAGCGCCACCGACAGATTGATGCCCATATCAACCAGCCTGGGTGCCCAGGCCTGAAATTCGTTCAAGGCGTCTTCCATGGAATTTTCCACAAAAAATAACAACCGAAAACTGTATCAGATGACGCCGACGCAAAGGGGCGCGGCGCGGGCTTGCTATGTCAAGCTTTGTAAGTGCCGAGCCGCGCGTCAGGCCTTGACGATGCGAAAGTGGTTGTCCCAGGACAGCTCGCGCGATGGCGGCAGCACCGGCGCGTGGTAGCCCGTTGCATCGGCACGCAGCATCGCGCCCAGGCCACTGCTGATCAGAAACCCGGCTTGGGGCGCGGGCGCCACGCCGCATCCGTCCGCCAATTGCGTCGTGCCCAGGCAGCGGCCGTTGGCGGCATCCCAGTACATCACCTGCCCCCCCACCGGGCTGGACGTGGCGATGATGGCGCCCGACGCATCCACCGTGACCGAGCCCACGTAGTTGCGCATATTGCGCAGCGTTTCGGCCGGCCCCTCGAAGAGTTCCAGCTGCGCGCCCCGGCGATGCCGCCCGACCAGCGCGGGCCGATCCGAGGCCGGCCCCATGTATTGGCAGCCAAACCATACGCAGCCATCATCCGCCAGCGCCAGGTGCCGGATCGACAAGCGATGCAACGCCGGCGCCAGCTCTACCTTTTCAAGCAACCGGCCACTGGCCGCGTCGATATAGGCCAGCGATGGCCGCATCGTGTCCAGATTCAGTTCCAGCTTGCCGTAATCGGGATGCGTCAGGATGCCGCCGTTGGCCACGCACAGCGTCTTGCCGTCCGGCATCAATACGACTTCATGCGGACCGATGCCGCCCGAATCGAATTCGCCGATACGGCGCCATGCGCCGCCGGGCGACGCATCGTAGATGCCCAGCACGCCGCGTCCGCCTTCAAAGTCGTTTTCCGTGGCGGCCAGCAGGCGCCCGCCATCAATAAACGCGCCGTGTCCGAAAAAATGGCGTTCGTCGGGCACGGGCAAGGCCTGCGGCTGGCCCTTGTCGCGCAACGAAAACGCCACGGCAAAAAAGCCCGGCTGGCGGCCGAACACCACGGCGCGCTGGCCCCGGGCGTCGATGGCAAAGCTGTGGCCGCGCGCGGGCATCGGCACCACAAGGCGGTCGTGCCCGGCCTCGTCCAGCAACACGGCTTCGTCGCGGCCGCCGCGCTTGCGCGCGCTGAGATACAAGGCGCCGCCATCGGCGGGCAGCACCGCCCTCGCGGCGGCGGGCGCCAAGCCCAGCGCCGTGGCCAGCATCAGAAAGCGGCGCCGATCAATCACCATCAAGCGCGTTGAAGCCGATGGTGACGCCCAGCGCCGGGGCCAGATCCTGGTCCACGATGGCCTTGGCGTTCTTGATGGTCAGCGACGCCAACAGCAACAAGCGCCGCCCGTCTTCGTCTTGCAGCGCGGCATCCAGCGGCGCGGTCACCGCTTGCAAGGTCCGGGCGGCGGATTGCAATTCGCCGCGCACGGACACATCCATCCATTCGCTGCCGGCTGGCAGGGCATAGGCGCCCGCCTGATAGAAGGCCTTCAAGCCATCCAGATTTGCCGCCAGCAAGCGCGTGGACAAGCCGCTGCGCCAGAAGGCGGCGCGCTTGGGCCGCGCGGCGTCGGCGGACTCGCCCAACACCGGCAGGATCTTCACATCGCGGGCAAACTGCAAACCGGTCGACAAGGCCTTCATGGCCTCGGCGGCAATTTCCTGGGGGTCGCGGTACAGGTCGTTGCCGGCTTGCGGCTTGGCGAACTGGCGGCCGAACTCGCCTTGCGGGCTCCAGGCCTGGGCCACGTCGCGCGATATCGTCGTGACGTTGGCGGCCACGGCGCGCGCATAGCCGCAAGCGTAGGCAAAGGTCGGGGCGCCGGTCTGCTTGAGCAGCGCGGGGTCGCCATACAACACGTATTCCAGCGCCGGCAGGCCCTGCACCGCCACACTGCGGCCGGCCAGCGCGCCGGGTGCGAGCAAGGCGGCGTCTTGCGCGGCGATCAACTGCTGCACTTGACGCGGCATGACGCCGCGCGTGTCGGGCCAGAACGCCAGCCGTTCAAAACGGTTGGCCTGCACCAGCGGGCCGAAACGCAGGATCTCGACGCCGGACCACGCCAGCATCAATTGGGTATAGGCGTCGGCCACGCGCGTGGCGCCGGCGGCATCCGGCTTGGCGCACCAGCCGCCCAGCGCGCCATCCAGCGCGGTGGCGGCATCCACCATCTTGCCCACGGCCGGGGG